>NZ_JAGYGF010000020.1:0-98338 GCF_019947305.1 Pseudomonas sp. BF-RE-21
CGCGAAGGCGTTTTACCTGACACACCGCCTTCGCGGGCAAGCCTCGCTCCTACAGGTGCAGTTCAACACAACAACAAATGTTCCTCTGAGATAACACCCTTGAGCATTCAACCCAGCACTTATTCACCCGACATCGCGGTGCCGACCGACAAACGTGTCTTCGGCGGCCGCGATCTGTTTTCCCTGTGGTTCTCCCTCGGCATCGGCCTGATGGTTTTGCAGACCGGCGCATTGCTCGCGCCAGGTCTTGGCCTGTCCGGTTCGTTGCTGGCGATCTTCCTCGGCACGCTGGTCGGCGTTCTGCTGCTGGCCGCTGTCGGCGTGATCGGCAGTGACACCGGCCTGTCGTCGATGGCCGCGCTCAAACTCAGCCTCGGTGCGAAAGGCGCGAGCCTGCCAGCGGTGCTGAACCTGCTGCAACTGATCGGTTGGGGTTCGTTCGAAATCATCGTCATGCGCGACGCTGCCAGCCTGCTCGGCGCGCGTGCGTTCAGCGAAGGCAGTCTGTTCTCCAGTCCGCTGCTCTGGACGTTGTTCTTCGGAGCCTTGGCGACCTTGCTGGCCGTCAGCGGTCCGTTGACCTTCGTGCGCCAGATCCTGCGCAAATGGGGCATCTGGCTGCTGCTGGCCGCGTGCATCTGGCTGACCTGGAACCTGTTCGCCAAAGCCGATCTGGCGGCGTTGTGGGCGCAGGCCGGGGACGGTTCGATGCCGTTCGCCGTGGGCTTCGACATTGCCATCGCGATGCCGCTGTCGTGGCTGCCGCTGATCGCTGACTACTCGCGTTTCGGCAAGCGTGCGAAAAACGTGTTCGGCGGGACGGCGATTGGCTTCTTTATCGGTAATTTCTGGCTGATGAGCCTGGGCGTGGCTTACACCCTGGCGTTCGCGCCGAGCGGTGAAGTGAATGCCTTGCTGTTGGCGCTGGCCGGTGCCGGCCTGGGGATTCCGCTGCTGCTGATTCTGCTGGATGAGTCGGAAAACGCCTTTGCCGACATTCACTCGGCGGCCGTTTCCAGCGGGTTTTTGCTGCGCTTGAAAGTCGAACACCTGGCGTTGGCCATCGGTGTGGTCTGCACCCTGATCGCCTTGCTGGCGCCATTGGCCCAGTACCAGAACTTCCTGCTGTTGATCGGTTCGGTGTTTGCGCCGCTGTTCGGCGTGGTGCTGGTGGATCACTTCATCCTGCGTAAACGCAGTGCTCAAGTGGCGTCAGCCGCATTGCGCTGGCCGGCGCTGCTCGCCTGGCTGGGCGGGGTCAGCACCTATCACTTGCTGGCCAATCTGTATCCGGACATCGGCGCAACCCTGCCGTCGTTGATTCTGGCAGGGCTGCTGCAACTCGTGCTGGGTCGGGCCTTCAGTTACGGCCGGGAAACAGCTCGGGCTTGATGATGCCGTTCAGGCGAGGGTAGGGGATCTTCAGTTCGACGTGGCCCAGCGCGTAAGGCGCGATGGTGCTCACGTCGTACTTGAGGATCACCCCGCCGTAGGTCAGCGCTATGTTCTGGGTTTTCTGGAACGGCCAGCTCTTCACGAACTCCGGTTCCTGATCGAGCTTGGTGCTGATCAACCAGCTGTTGTGCGCGACCTGCGCCGCTTTCCAGAACGCCTCTTCCTGACCTGGCACCAACATGTCGGACAAGGTCAGCACTTTATGCTGCTGGCGCGAATAGTTGATGAAGCTGCGGCCCGGCGTGCCATGTGCACCGCCGGTGTCCAGGTAGCTGGAAAATTCGACAATCACCAAGCCGTCATGCTGCTCACGTACTTTGGCTTGCAAGTAGCTGCTGTAGCGCGGGCCGGCGGTGCGCAAAAACTCATCGCGATAGGCCGCCAGCGTCGGCGCCACCGGGGCGTCGGGCGAGGTGCGTGTCATTTGCAGCAGACGTTTTTCGACAATGCCGTCCAACTGCGGCTCGGCGGGGAAGCGCAGCGTATCGATGTTCACCAGCGGGCAGTCAGGTGTCGTGCAACCCGGTTTCAGCTGTTCGGAAGCATCGCGGGTAGTCTCCAGCGGCGCCCGGTAGTTGGGCTGGAACAGGCTTTGGCAAGCGCCCAGGGTCAGGGCGATTGCGGCCACGGAGGCGATTTTAAAAAGCGACATGGGCGTCCTTCGTAAAACAGGGAAAGGCAAAAAGTTATCCGCTTCGACTCTCAACGAAGCAGTCAGTTCGCCACTAAGCTAATTAGAGTTGGTTTCGCCCTCACCGTCTATCCCGCTGACTGGAAAGGGGCTGCATCAAACGGCGCGGGCGCGTTAGGATGGCGCGAAGTCGAGGTTGCAAGTAACCAAAAGGAGCCTCGGATCGGACTAGCAGTAAACGAGGATTGTCATGACTGATTTTGCCAACGCCATTCCGACCGCCGTTGATATCGTTCGGCGCGAAAAGTGCTACGAGGGCTTTTACAAGCTCGATCGCGTGCACTTGCGCCACGAGTTGTTTGCCGGTGGCATGAGCCGCGAAATCAATCGTGAAGTGTTTGTTCGCCACGATGCGGTCTGCGTGTTGCCCTACGATCCGCAGCGCGATGAAGTGGTGTTGATCGAGCAGTTTCGCGTCGGCGCCATGGGCAAGACCGACAATCCCTGGCTGATTGAACTGGTCGCTGGTCTGATCGACAAGGATGAAGTGCCGGAAGAAGTTGCTCACCGCGAAGCGCAGGAGGAAGCTGGGCTTGTATTCGGGGCGCTCTGGCCGATGACCAAGTATTTTCCATCGCCGGGTGGCAGCAATGAATTCGTGCATTTGTTCCTGGGGCGTTGCGAGACAACCGGGGTCGGCGGCCTGCATGGGCTGGAGGAAGAAGCTGAAGATATCCGCGTCACGGTCTGGGCGTTCGAGGATGCCCTGCAAGCCGTACGCGACGGACGAATTGCCAACGCGGCCAGCATCATTGCCTTGCAATGGTTAGCTTTGAACCGCGCTGAAGTGAGGGGGTTATGGTCGTAAACAAGTTGCGCGATCGCTACCGGGTGGACCTCGTGGGGCTGCAAGCCTCTTGCGAGGCCAACTACGCGCGCCTGATGCGACTGCTGCCGGACATGCGCAACGAGCCGGCGGCGCGGCGCATTGCCGTGACCCACGGCGAGCAGATGCTCGGCGTGCTGGCCCTTGAAGTGCTGCAGGTCTGTCCATACACCACGACCCTGCAAGTGCGTCAGGAACACAGCCTGCCGTGGCTGCCGGTGCCGCAACTGGAAGTGCAGGTCTATCACGACGCCTGCATGGCCGAAGTGGTCAGCGCCGAACATGCGCGACGCTTTCGCGGGATCTATCCTTACCCGAACGCCTCGATGCACCAGCCGGACGAAAAGGCGCAGCTGAACATGTTCCTGGGTGAATGGCTGAGCCATTGCCTGGCGTGTGGGCACGAATACGCCGTTGTGCGTTGAGCTCGCTAGATGTGAACTGCGTCAGCTTCTCGGATTTCCTCTTTCGTTCGTCCCCCAGCATAATCGCGGCATTCCACTTATCCCGTGTTTAGCCCTGGGAGACCGCCTTGCCAAGCGTATCCACTTTGACCCCCGCCGATTCGGCGTTGCTGGTGCAACTGTCCGACAGCCATCTGTTTGCCGAAGCGGACGGCACGTTGCTGGGCATGAATACGCGCGACAGCCTGCAAAAGGTCATCGAGCTGGTCAGGCAGCAACAGCCGCAGATCGATCTGATCATTGCCAGCGGCGATCTTTCCCAGGACGGGACGCTGGAGTCGTATCAGCAGTTTCGCGACCTGACCCGGCAACTCGATGCGCCGGCGCGCTGGATTCCCGGCAATCACGACGAACCGCAGATCATGGCCGCAGCCGCCGTGCACAGCGCGCTGCTGGAACCAGTGGTGGATGTCGGCAACTGGCGCGTCACGTTGCTCGACTCGGCGGTGCCGGGGTCGGTGCCCGGGTATTTGCAGGATGAACAATTGCAGTTGCTGGCGCGCTCGCTGAGCGAGGCGCCGGAGAGCCATCATCTGGTGTGCTTCCACCATCATCCGGTGTCGATCGGGTGTGCGTGGATGGAGCCGATCGGGTTGCGCAATCCCGAAGCACTGTTCGCCGTGCTGGACCGGTTCCCGCAAGTACGCGCTGTGCTTTGGGGGCACGTGCATCAGGAAATCGATCAAGTGCGTAACGGCGTTCGTCTGATTGCATCGCCCTCGACCTGCATTCAGTTCGAGCCGGGCAGTGAGGATTTCAAGGTCGGCGAGCAGGCGCCAGGGTATCGGTGGTTGCGGCTGTTGCCCGATGGTCGGCTCGAAACCGGCGTAGAGCGCGTGACCGGGTTCGACTTTCAGGTCGATTACGGCTCCAACGGCTACTGAATATCTGCGGTGCTGCCATCGCCAGCAGGCTGGCTCCCACAATGAATCCGCGTCGTGCACAAATCCCTGTGGGAGCCAGCCTGCTGGCGATGGCGTCCGCTCAGACGACATGAATTCCACGGATATCCCCGATTCCCCCGACACCCTGTAAACTCCGCCTTCTTTACCCGACGCACAGGGAGTTCAAATGTCCGGTTCGATCCTTTATATCCACGGTTTCAACAGTGCGCCTTCGTCAAAAAAGGCCACTCAGTTGATCGAAGTGATGGAGCGTCTGGGCTTGAGCGATCACCTGCGCGTTCCGGCCCTGCATCACCATCCGCGCGAGGCCATCGGTCAGCTCGAACAGGCAATTTCGGAGCTTGGCCGGCCACTGCTGGTCGGCAGCTCACTCGGCGGCTACTATGCGACTCACCTGGCCGAGCGCCATGGCTTGAAAGCCCTGTTGATCAACCCCGCCGTCAGTCCGCACCGGATGTTCGACGGGTATCTGGGGACGCAGAAAAACCTGTATACCGATGAGGCCTGGGAATTGACCCACGACCATGTGACGGCCCTGGCCGAGCTGGAAGTGCCGGCGCCCCAGGACCCGCAGCGGTATCAGGTATGGTTGCAGACGGGCGACGAAACGCTGGATTATCGCCTCGCCCAGCAGTATTACCGGGCCTGTGCCTTGCGCATCCAGGCCGGCGGCGACCATAGTTTCCAGGGTTTTGCCGGGCAATTGCCGGCAATGCTGAGTTTTGCCGGCATCGGCGCAGATTTGTATCAGGCGATAGATTTCACTGCACTGTGAGTCATCACCTCTATTTAATAGAACATTTGACGACGAGACCCCATGGCCACTCCCAGCGCTAGCTCTTATAACGCAGACGCCATCGAAGTCCTCTCGGGCCTCGACCCGGTGCGCAAACGCCCCGGCATGTACACCGACACCAGTCGGCCGAACCACCTCGCCCAGGAAGTCATCGACAACAGCGTCGACGAAGCCTTGGCCGGGCATGCGACGTCGGTGCAGGTCATCCTGCACGCCGATCACTCCCTGGAAGTCAGCGATGACGGCCGTGGCATGCCGGTGGACATTCACCCGGAAGAGGGTGTGTCGGGCGTCGAACTGATCCTCACCAAGCTTCATGCGGGCGGCAAGTTTTCCAACAAGAACTACCAGTTCTCCGGCGGTCTGCACGGGGTGGGTATTTCGGTGGTCAACGCCTTGTCGACCGAAGTCCGGGTGCGCGTGAAGCGCGACGGCAACGAATACCAGATGACCTTCGCCGACGGTTACAAGAAGACCGAGCTGGAAGTGGTCGGCACCGTTGGCAAGCGCAACACCGGCACCAGCGTGTTCTTCGCGCCAGACCCGAAGTACTTCGACTCACCGAAATTCTCCATCAGCCGCCTCAAGCACGTGCTCAAGGCCAAGGCCGTTCTGTGCCCGGGGCTGCTGGTCAGTTTTGAAGACAAGGCCACCGGCGAGAAAGTCGAATGGCATTACGAAGACGGCCTGCGTTCCTACCTGGTGGACGCGGTCAGCGAATTCGAGCGCCTGCCGGACGAGCCGTTCTGCGGCAGCCTGGCCGGTAACAAAGAAGCGGTCGACTGGGCGCTGCTGTGGTTGCCGGAAGGTGGCGACAGCGTGCAGGAAAGCTACGTCAACCTGATCCCGACGGCCCAGGGCGGTACGCACGTCAACGGTTTGCGTCAGGGCTTGCTTGATGCCATGCGCGAGTTCTGCGAATTCCGCAGCCTGCTGCCACGCGGCGTGAAGCTGGCGCCGGAAGACGTCTGGGAACGCATCGCCTTCGTCCTGTCGATGAAAATGCAGGAGCCGCAATTCTCCGGCCAGACCAAGGAACGCCTGTCGTCCCGCGAAGCGGCGGCGTTCGTGTCCGGCGTGGTCAAGGACGCGTTCAGCCTGTGGCTCAACGCTCACCCGGAAACCGGCATGCTTCTGGCGGAGCTGGCGATCAACAACGCCGGCCGTCGTCTGAAGGCCAGCAAGAAGGTCGAGCGCAAGCGCATCACCCAAGGCCCGGCACTGCCAGGCAAGCTCGCCGACTGCGCCGGGCAGGACCCGATGCGTTCCGAGCTGTTCCTGGTGGAAGGTGACTCCGCCGGCGGTTCCGCCAAGCAAGCGCGGGACAAAGAGTTTCAAGCGATCCTGCCGTTGCGCGGCAAGATCCTGAACACCTGGGAAGTCGACGGCAGTGAAGTACTGGCCAGTCAGGAAGTGCACAACATTGCCGTGGCCATCGGTGTCGATCCGGGCGCGGCGGACATGAGCCAGCTGCGTTACGGCAAGATCTGCATCCTCGCTGACGCCGACTCCGACGGTCTGCACATCGCCACGCTGCTGTGCGCGCTGTTCGTCCAGCATTTCCGCCCGCTGGTGGATGCCGGTCACGTCTACGTCGCAATGCCGCCGCTGTACCGAATCGATTTGGGCAAAGAAATTTACTACGCCCTCGACGAAGCTGAGCGTGACGGCATTCTCGATCGTCTGGTGGCCGAGAAGAAACGCGGCAAACCACAGGTCACCCGATTCAAAGGTCTGGGTGAAATGAACCCGCCGCAACTGCGCGAAACCACCATGGACCCGAACACGCGGCGTCTGGTGCAACTGACCCTGGAAGATTTCGAAGCGACTTCGGAAATGATGGACATGTTGCTGGCGAAGAAGCGCGCCGGTGATCGTAAATCCTGGCTGGAATCCAAAGGCAACCTGGCCGAGGTTCTTGGCTGATGCGGGTTGGCTTTGCCCTGGCGTGTGCGTTACTTCTGACCTCGGCTTCGGCGTTTGCCGAGCCGGCACCGGAGTTGCGCCTGTTGTCCGAGCATCCCGTGGAGGGCATGCGCGGCGGCAACCTGTCGGGGCTGGCCCAGTGTGGCAAGAATCTGTGGGCCGTTTCCGATCGCGACGACGATCAGATCTACCGACTCGAAACCGGCGACACGGTCTGGCAGGCTGAAACCGTGCGCATCGGTGTGCCGCCGGTGCCGGACAGCGATTTGCCCTGGGGTTTGCGTTCGCGGACCTGGGTGGCATCGTTCGCGCGCGGCGGGGACCTGGATTTTGAAGGCATCACCTGCGACAGCGCCGGCAATCGCTACATCGTCAGCGAGTCCCATGCGGCGATTCTGCAAGTGCCGCCCGTTGGGCCGACGTCCTGGCTGAAGATTTCGCCGATGCTGGTTCGCGAGGCGCGGGCCAGCGGTATGTTGTTGCACTTCAATGCATTGTTCGAGGGCCTGGCGATCAATCCGGAGGGCGACCAGTTATGGTTGGCCGCCGAGCGTGAGCGCCGAGGACTGCTGTTGATCAAGCGTCAGCAAACGGTCTGGGATTGCGACGGCGGCTGCGTGCTGCTGAGCGAAGCCGGGATGGAAATGCAGCCGGCGAAATTTCCCAAGGCCAGAGCCGTGTCGCGGGATTTCGCCGATCTGTCGTTGTTCAACGGCAAGCTGTTTACCCTTGAGCGTAACGCGTTCGAGATTTGCCGCCGTGACGCGGTGACGGCCAAAGTCGAGCGTTGCTGGTCGTTTGCCGACGAGGCATTGCAGGAGAACCGTCGTTATCCACAGGGCTATGGCCTGACGGAAGCACTGATCGTCGACGCCGATGGCGCCTGGGTCGGCATTGATAACAACGACGGTGCCCGTGCTGATGGCGAGTATCGCCCGGTCGTCTGGCGCTTTGCCGCGCCGGAAGGTGGCTGGAGTGCCAAGCCATGACGCCGCAAACACCTGGAAAACGAGCCGGTCGGGTGTTCATGGTGCTGGCCTGGTGCGCAGCGCTATTTCTGGCGACACGGTTTTTCGGCCAATGGGAGGAGCGTCAGCAAAATCCCAACGTCGTCGTCAGCTCGGAACAGGGCGAAGGTTTTATCGAAGTGAAACTGGCCAGCAACACCCAGGGGCACTTTGTCGCCAGCGGCCAGATCAACGGCCAGTCGGTGGATTTCATGCTGGATACCGGGGCGACCGATGTGGCGATCCCGGCAGAAATGGCCGAACGGCTGAAACTTGAACAAGGCTTCGGGGTGACCCTGAGCACCGCCAACGGTCGCACCGAGGGTTATCGAACCCGTGTCGACCGGCTGCAACTGGGCGACATTGTGCTGCGTGATGTGCGCGCCATCGTCGTGCCAGGCCTGGATGGCAAGCAAGTGCTGCTCGGTATGAGCGCGCTGAACAAACTTGAATTTACCCAGCGCGGTGGCACCATGCTGCTGCGCCAGACAACGAACCGATGAGGCCCGCATGAGCGACTCCCTTGATCTCAGCCTGGACGGTGTAGAGCGCCGGTCACTGGCTGACTTCACCGAAAATGCCTACCTCAACTACTCCATGTACGTGATCATGGACCGTGCCTTGCCGCATATCGGCGACGGCCTGAAACCGGTACAGCGCCGCATCGTCTACGCGATGAGCGAGTTGGGGCTGGACGCCGATTCCAAGCACAAGAAGTCGGCGCGTACCGTCGGTGACGTGCTCGGTAAATTCCACCCGCACGGCGATTCGGCCTGCTACGAAGCCATGGTCCTGATGGCCCAGCCGTTCAGCTACCGCTACACGCTGGTCGACGGCCAGGGTAACTGGGGTGCGCCGGATGATCCCAAGTCCTTCGCCGCCATGCGATACACCGAAGCGCGGCTGTCGCGTTATTCCGAAGTGCTGCTCAGTGAACTGGGTCAGGGCACTGCGGACTGGGGCCCGAACTTCGACGGCACACTCGACGAGCCATTGGTGTTGCCGGCACGTTTGCCGAACATCCTGCTCAACGGCACCACCGGCATCGCCGTGGGCATGGCCACCGACGTTCCGCCGCACAACCTGCGCGAAGTCGCGACCGCCTGCGTGCGTTTGCTCGATGAGCCAAAAGCCACGGTCGAACAGCTCTGCGAACACATTCAGGGCCCGGATTACCCGACCGAAGCGGAAATCATCACCCCGCGCGCCGATCTGCTGAAAATGTACGAAACCGGCAAGGGCTCGGTGCGCATGCGCGCCGTGTACCACATCGAAGACGGCGACATCATCGTCACCGCGCTGCCGCATCAGGTGTCTGGCGCCAAGGTGCTGGAACAGATCGCGGCGATGATGCAGGCCAAACCGTCCAAGGCCCCGCAGATCGCTGACCTGCGTGACGAATCCGACCACGAGAACCCGTGCCGGATCGTGATCATTCCGGGCGCTCGGAAAAACTTCGACCACGACGCGCTGATGCAGCACCTGTTCGCCAGCACCGAGCTGGAGTCGAGCTACCGGGTCAACATCAACATCATCGGCCTGGATGGCAAGCCGCAGCTGAAAAACCTGCGTGCGTTGCTGGTGGAATGGCTGGAGTTCCGCGTTCAAACCGTGCGTCGTCGCCTGCAATTCCGCCTCGACAAGGTCGAGCGTCGCCTGCACCTGTTGGACGGTTTGTTGATTGCCTACCTCAACCTGGATGAAGTGATCCACATCATCCGCACCGAGGAGCATCCGAAAGCCGCCCTGATCGCGCGTTTCGCCCTGAGCGAAATCCAGGCCGAGTACATTCTCGACACCCGTTTGCGTCAGTTGGCGCGACTGGAAGAAATGAAGCTGCGCTCCGAGCAGGATGAACTGCTCAAGGAACAAGCCAAGCTGCAAGCCCTGCTGGGCAGCGAAGCCAAGCTGAAAAAGCTGGTGCGCACCGAGCTGATCAAGGACGCCGAAACCTACGGCGACGACCGTCGTTCGCCGATCGTCGAGCGCGCCGAGGCCAAGGCCTTGACCGAGCACGATCTGCTGCCGAACGAGAAAGTGTCCGTAGTGCTATCGGAAAAAGGCTGGGTCCGCTCCGCCAAAGGGCACGAAATTGACGCCACCGGGCTTTCCTACAAGGCAGGGGACGGTTTCAAGGCCTTGGCGGCCGGACGCTCCAACCAGTTTGCGGTGTTCATCGACTCCACCGGTCGCAGCTATTCGGTGGCCTCGCACACCTTGCCTTCGGCCCGTGGCCAGGGCGAACCGTTGACCGGTCGTCTGACGCCACCGCCAGGTGCGACATTTGAATGCGTGCTGATGCCGGAAGACGATTCGCTGTACGTGATCGCCTCCGATGCCGGTTACGGTTTCGTGGTCAAGGGCGAGGACTTCCAGGCGAAGAACAAGGCGGGCAAGGCGCTGCTGAGCTTGCCGAACAACTCGAAGGTCATTCTGCCGCGCCCGGTGGCGGATCGTGAGAACAACTGGCTGGCGTCAGTGACCACCGAAGGTCGCTTGCTGATCTTCAAAATCAGCGATCTGCCACAATTAGGTAAGGGCAAAGGCAACAAGATCATCGGGATTTCCGGTGAGCGTGTGGCCAGTCGCGAAGAATATGTCACGGACATCGCTGTGCTGCCGGATGGAGCCACCTTGGTGCTGCAGGCCGGAAAGCGTACCTTGTCACTGAAAGCGGACGACCTCGAACACTACAAAGGTGAGCGTGGACGTCGTGGCAACAAACTTCCACGGGGCTTCCAGAGGGTAGATGCGCTGCTCGTCGAAAACCTCAATTAACCGCGCTAGAGCGCTCGATCTACGATTTAACGCGTAGATCGACGCTTTGCCGCTGGAGTCGGAACGCATATTCACGGATGATATGGCCTTTCCAAGCGCCGGCGTGGCCGAGCGTTCTTCATATTTATTGAGTATTTTCACTGTGGTGTGCCTTGTGGCAACCACCTGGATGGGACGATGACTGCTCTGCGCCTTCCTTTTATTTTGATGCTCGCTGGCGTTCTTGGCCTGGCGGGTTGCAGCGTTCACCAACCGGTGTCGCTGTATCAGCTGGACAGCGGAAGTCCGGCTCAGCCTGCGCAAAGCGCGGGCATGGCGGTATTGCTCGGCCCGGTAACGGTTGCCGATTACCTGCAGCGTGAAACGTTGCTGCAGCGTCAGCCGGATGGCAGCCTTCAGGCCTCGACCGATGGTCGTTGGGCCGGCAGCCTTTCTTCCGACATCGATCAACTGTTGCTGCGTCAGGTAGCGGGTCATCTGGACAGTCAACGTGTGGTGCTGGCGCCGGCGAGCGTGGGCTTCACACCGGATGTTCAGGTACTGCTGACCATCACGCGCCTGGACTCGGGCGAGTCGCAACCGGCGATCCTCGATGCTCAATGGCGTTTGATCGACCGTCGCGGGCAGGTTCGCGATAACCGCATCGTTCATCTGCAAGAACAGCACGCGGGCGGTACGGCGGCGCAGGTTCAGGCTCAGGGTGTGTTGCTGCAGAAGCTCGCCGAACAGCTGTCGATCGCGCTCAAGCCATTGGCCAATCAGCCACCGATTGCAGAAGCGCCAAAAAAACCGGCAGCCAAGCCTGTGGCTCCGGCGACAGAGCAAGAGAAACAGCCGAAGATCCCGATGGCTGCGCCGATTCGTACGGATATGGAAGTGTTCAGGTTCTAAGGCCTGGATAGATTTCAAACAGAGCCCGCAGAGATGCGGGCTTTGTTGTTTTTGCGGGTTGGAAGTACTCGGTGCTGCTGACGGCCCCATCGCTGGCAAGCCAGCTCCTACAGGTTCCGCGTCGTGCATGCATCATGCGGGCAACACGATTTCTGTAGGAGCTGGCTTGCCGGCGATGACGGCGGAACAGGCAACAAAAAACCCGCAGACAATCACTTGTCTGCGGGTTTTTTTACTGCGGGGCTAACGCTTACGCCCGACGTTCATGCATCCGCGCCAACTGTCGCTCCAGCATCGACGGATAAGGCTCCATCAACCGCTCCACGCAGCACGCACCCTCAGGGCTGGCAATCGGGCGGATTCGCGCACGCTGGCGAATCAGCGCGTCGTCACTGATCTTGCGCTCCACCAGCAGCAGATTGCGGCTGTGTTGCGACAGGGCCAGGGCGTCCTGGGCGGTTTCGGTCAGCAACAGGTCGATCTGGCTCAGACCGAACAGCTCATCACCCAAGGTCACGCCCAGCTGCAATTGCAGGGTGATGCCGCTGTCGGCGACTTCGATCTGCAACTGATGGCCCAGGGCTCGCAGCAACTCGCCGCAGCAGATGGCGTTGGTCAGGTAGTCGTCGCCGCTGTCCTCGGTGTGGAACACCATCAGCGTGCTGCCATCGTTCAGGCTGTGCAGTTCGCCCTCATAGAGCGAGGCCGCCTGATCGAGGCAATCGCGATAACGTTTGAGCAGTTCTTCCAGGCGCGCCCGTGGCAGGCGGCGCAATTGATCCTGGGCGCCCAGCTGCACGGCCAGCACTGCGCTGTGTTGCGGCACGTTCGATACTGGCGCTCTGACTACTGGTTTCGCGGCTGTCGATTCGTCACGCAAATCGGCAAACGCATCGTCGTCATCTTCGTCTTCGACGGTGCTGACGATGTGCCGTGGCGCAGGTTTGAGGCTAGCGACAGGCTTGGTCTCGTCGAAACTCGGGTCGCGCAGGTTGCGCACTTCGAAGGACGGCTCGGCGTCATCGTCGTAATCGACGTCGTCGAACTCAGGTTCCGGTGCGGGCTCCGGCTCGGACGGTTCCGGCGCGAAGTTGGCGTGCAGCTGGCGAGCCAGGTCGCCGATTTCATCCTGGCGGTCGGTGGCCGGGGTGTATTCGTCGATGTTGCGCAGCCACACGCGCAATTGCAGCAGCGGCGTGGAGATGTGCCGACCCAGGCGCAGGCTCAAGGCCAGGGACAAGGCCAACAGAATCGCACTCAAGATGCCCATGCTTTGCAGGCTGATGGTCATCGGCTGCTGGAACTGATCCATGTCCAGACTGATGCGCAGTTGCCCGGCGGTCACGTCCTGAAAGGTGATCTTGCTCTGGTACATGCCCTCGGCTTCGCCCAGCAGGCCGTGCTTGGGGCGCTGACCGGCTTCGGCGAGGATGCGGTTGTCCACGCTATAAATGGCGGCGTGGGCCACCAGCTTGTTCTTGGTCAGGTTGTTGAGCAGTACGTTGAGGCTGAGGATGTCGTTGGACACCAACAGCTCCGTGGCGGACGTGGCGGTCTGCGTGGTCAGGCTTTCGCCCAGCGCATCTGCCTGCTCGTGCATGGCCTGCTTGAACTGCAAACCCATCACGCAGGCGTAGATCACCAGGGCCAGAGCGACCAGGATCACGTTATGGCTGGCGATGCGCAATGCAATCGGTACACGGCGGTGGCGCAGTGCACGGAAGATCAGCAGAAAGAAGTTATCGGTTTTAACTGGCGTGGGCCGGTTCACTTGAGCTCGGCTCTTTTGTCCGTGAAGTTGACGCGCAGTATAGCGACAGGCCCTAGACCGGCAAAGCGCTCACGGTGCCCGATGGTCACTGAAAGTGGGTAGAATGCGGTTTTTTTCCACCTGCGGGGGTGCGCCTTGCGCGAAATCGTCCTGATAAACATCACTGGTGAGGACCGTCCGGGTCTGACCGCGGCCATTACCGGCGTTCTGGCCCAGGGTGGTGTGAACATTCTCGACATTGGTCAGGCGGTGATCCACGACACCTTGTCGTTCGGCATCCTGGTTGAAATTCCTGACACCGAGCAAGGCAAGTCGGTGCTCAAGGACATCCTGTTCAAGGGCTATGAGCTTGACCAACAGGTGCGTTTCACGCCGGTGTCCGAAGAGGATTACCAGCAATGGGTCGGTAATCAGGGCAAAAAACGCCACATCGTGACGCTATTGACCCGCAAAGTGACTGCCGGGCAATTGCAGGCCGTGAGCTCGATCACCGCCAAATATGGCCTGAACATCGACCACATCGATCGCCTGTCCGGGCGCATGCCGCTGGATACCCCGGCCGATAAAGGCAAGGGCTGCATCGAGTTTTCCGTGCGTGGCGAAGCGGCGGATCCGCAAGCGCTACGAGCGGAATTCCTCAGCGTCGCCCAGGAATTGAACGTCGACATCGCCTTCCAGGAAGATTCGCTGTTCCGCCGCAACCGTCGTCTGGCGGTGTTTGACATGGACTCGACGCTGATCGAAGCCGAAGTCATCGACGAACTGGCCAAGGCGGCCGGTGTGGGCGATCAGGTTTCGGAGATTACCGAGCGGGCGATGGCCGGCGAGCTGGATTTCCGTGCCAGCTTCAAGGAGCGCCTGGCGTTGCTCAAAGGGCTGGATGTCAGCGTGCTGGATTCGATCGGCGCCTCGCTGCGCCTGACCGAGGGCGCCGAAACCCTGTTCGCCGAGCTCAAGCGTCTGGGCTACAAGACCGCGATTCTGTCGGGCGGCTTCACCTACTTCGCCAAGCAATTGCAGGCCAAGCTGGGCATTGACTACGTGTTCGCCAACGAGCTGGAAGTGGTCGATGGCAAGGTCACCGGCGTGGCGGTCGAGCCGATTGTCGATGCGCAGCGCAAGGCGGATCTGCTGAAGGAGCTGGCGCACAAGGAAGGCTTGCGTCTGGAGCAGACTATTGCGGTCGGCGACGGCGCCAACGATTTGCCGATGCTGGCAATTGCCGGGCTGGGCGTGGCATTCCGCGCCAAGCCGCTGGTCAAGCAATCGGCGAAGCAGGCGATCTCCACGTTGGGGCTGGATGGCGTGCTGTATCTGCTGGGCTTTCGGGATCGTGACGGGCAGCTCTGAGTCTTGTATTGACTGATAGGGCCTCTTCGCGGGCAAGCCTCGCTCCTACAGGTAATTGCGTACCCCCTGTAGGAGCGAGGCTTGCCCGCGAAGGCGTCACCGCCGATTTAACGTCGGGCCCTCAAAGCGTCTGCCACAACGAATCAAACTCCTCCTCGACACCAACTACGCCGCTCCCCGCGGCGTTGTCGTTTCTGGCGGCCTCAAGCGACCGATACGCAAACTGATTGAAGCTGTTGGTGCTCGACACCCGCCGATCCAGTCCGGCCCGGCGCTCCTCGCCGTTGGTGTTGATCAGCACCTTGTGCCCTTCCTGGAACGGCAGGCGCGGAGCGAGCAGGGTGGCCGGTAAATCTATCGCGCTGATGGCCGGCAGCAACAAGCCGCGCAGGTAGTGGCTGTGGTCTTCCCGGGTGCGCACCAGTTGCAGGCCGCAAGGTTCGGCGTATGGCGCGACTTGCTCGATGCCCATCTGCGTGCCGCCGCCGCGAACCTGGCGGATCCAGCGCACCACCGCAATGCTCCAGCCTGCGCCCGCCGTGTCCTCGATGCCGACCATCTCGCCAGCCTGTAGCTCGGCTGGCACTGCGTCAGGCCAGGCCAGGCAATAACCGCCCGGGCTGTGATTGATCACGGGCAGGGCGTACGTCGGAAAGTGGCGGTTGCGGTCGCTGGCTTCGTGGCTGTCGTCATTCTGCAGCTGCCGGTATTCGATTTCTTCGTAGGGCAGCAACGTGTCGGCGGTGCCGTGGGGCGCTGCGTCGAAGGCATGGCTCCATTGGTCCTTTTCCCGGAGCGCGGGCGATATCGCCGTGAACTGCGCACGGCGGGCGCCGGGGTTTTTCAGGATTTCGCTGAACGGGCGCTGCCCGCCCAGATAGAAATGCAGCGCGCTCATGCCCACGCACAAGGTCAAGGTGCCTTGACTGGCGGTGCGCTGGAAACTGCGCTCGACCGCCTGCCCCCACGCGGCCCTCAGGTGTTGCAGCGTATCCAGGCTCAGACCTGCCGGCACCGGGAGTGGCGACTCACCGTCGTTTTTTTCCAAATGGGCATCGATGGCTGCGACCAGCGGCTGCGGATCGAACCCCAGCAAACGCTCCTGTTGCCCGGGCCGGAATTTCGAGCGGTAACGCGGCCCGATGTCGAGTTCCGGGGCGATGGCAAACAATCCATCGGCCGGTGTTTCCGGTTGCAGCTTGATCAGTTTGCTCCACGGCTCCAGCACTTCGGCGAGCCGCGCGATCTGGTTCTGGCGCAGTTGATTGCAACGTGCGGCGCCCACTAGCAGGGCGACTACATACGACTGTTCAATGCTCAGGTTTTGCGTCTGGCTCGCCAATTCATCGCGCAGGTTCAGATGCTGCAGTCGAAGGCTACAGGCGATTCGATACAGCTGGTGCAGCTCCAGCCACACGCCTTCCGGCACCGGGCAATAGAGTTGGGTGGCGCGGATCAGTGACCCGTTGAGGCAATGCATCGCCCGTTGTAACGCTTGGGCCAGCAGTGGCGCACGGTCCTTGCTGAAGCGCGGCGTGATGCGCACGACGATCTGTTTATAGCCGATCGCCAAGTGGCTTTGCAGCGCCTGGCACAGGTTGGCGACTTTGCTTGAACGCTCGTCGAGGGCAATCGACTGGTGCAGGAAATGCCGCTCCAGGTGTTTGCAGACGTAATACACCTCGGGCCTTAACAGTTCGAGCAATTGCAGGCGATTGTCGCTGGGTGTCAGTAACTGGTTCAGTTCGCTCAAGCCTTGATAGAGCTGGCGAGCGGTTTCGCCGATGTTGGCTTTGGGCAGGTTGGCGATCCAGCGTTTGAGGTCGCGCGGGGTGGCTTCGCAGAACGACAGGCGCAACTGTACGGGGACAGGGGCGCGCAGCAGAAGGTGGGGACTGGTCTCATTCATGCGTTGGACAAACTCCAACCGGGAAATGGGCAGTGAATGACCAGACTTTAGCAGCTATGACTCGGGGGCGCGCATTGCAATGCCTGTTCTCTGTAGGAGCGAAGCTTGCTCGCGAAGAGCCGGAGGACGACGCGGATCATCAGGCAGATCCCGGTTGTCGTTGACGACCTTCGCGAGCAAGCTTCGCTCCTACAGTAAAGCGGCGTTGGATCAGGCTTTCGGCAGTCCCATGCCCTGGCCCATCTGCACCGGCGAACCGGCCGCCAGTTCTTCAGCCCACTGCACTTGATCCGGGCCGAACAGCACAACAGCCGTCGAACCCAGTTTGAAACGACCCAGTTCCGCACCTTTCTCCAGGTGGATCGGCGCACGGGCAGCTTCGTCGTAGCGGAAGGTTTTCAGCTCGCGTTTCGGTGGGGTCACCAGGCCAGCCCACACGGTTTCGATCGACGCCACGATCATCGCGCCCACCAGCACCACGGCCATCGGCCCGCGCTCGGTGTCGAAAATGCACGCCACACGCTCGTTGCGGGCGAACAGTTCTGGAACGTTTTCCGCAGTGGTCTGGTTGACCGAGAAAATCCGCCCCGGAATGTAGACCATCTCGCGCAGGGTGCCGGCCAGCGGCATGTGCACGCGGTGGTAGTCCTTTGGCGACAGGTAAATCGTCGCGAAATCACCGCCCATGAACGGCGCAGCGTTGGCCGCGTCACCGCCCAGCAGTTCCAGCACGCTGAAGCTGTGGCCCTTGGCCTGGAACACGCGGCCGTGCTCGATCGGGCCGAGCTGGCTGACCGCGCCGTCGGCCGGGCTGAGGATGGCGCCCGGGGTTTCGTCCAGCGGACGAGCGCCGTCTTTCAAGGCGCGGGTGAAGAACGCGTTGAAATGCTCGTAGGCGGTCAGGTCTTCGACCAGGGCCTGGGACATGTCCACCTGATAACGCTTGGCGAACCACGCGGTGAACGCATTCTTGAACCAGCGCACACGGCATTCGGCGATGCAGCCGGCCAGTCGCGAGAGCAAGTGGTGGGGCAGCAGGTATTGGCTGAGGATAAACAAACGCTTATTCATTAACTGTCCTTAAAAACCTTAAATCTCTACAGGCGTATCGGGATGGTTACCCCATTCGCCCCAGGAGCCGGCGTAGCCTTTGACCCGCGGATAACCGAGGGACTTGGCCACCAGATAGGTGAAGCCAGAACGGTGGTGAGTCTGGCAGTGGGTAATCACTTCTTTGTCTTTGCTGATCCCGAGTTGTTCGAGGATCTGCGGCATGTCCGAGCGGATGCGCAGGTTGCGCGCCCGGTCCATGCCCGCGGTCCACTCGAAGTTGACCGCACCGGGAATGTGTCCGCCCTTGGCTGCCAGGACTTTCTCGCCGGAGTATTCCAGCGGCCCGCGCGCATCCCAGATCGCCAGGTCGGCGGCGCCGAGACGGCTTTGCAGGTATTCGCGGGTGGCGGTGGGTTCGTCGTGCAGAGTCAACGCAACCGGGCCGCCGACCGCGGGCGGGATCTGGATCGACATCGGCGAGCCTTCCGCCAGCCACGCCGTCAGACCGCCGTCGACATAGTGATACTTGTGGTGGCCGATGACATCCAGCAGCCAGATAAAACGCCCGGCCCAACCGCCGCCTTCGTCGTCATACACAACGTAGACCGCATCGGGGTTGTGGCCCAGCTCACCGAACAACGCTTCGAGTGCCGCTTGCGGCGGCATCAGGCCCGGCGCCGGTGGCTGGCCGAGTTGCGTGCGTTTCGGATCGACAAAGCGCGCGCCGGGAATATGCCCTTCGGCATAGCGGGCGCTGCTGGTCAGGTCCACCAGAATCAGATCGCGGGCATCTAGTCGAGAGAGCAAGTCGCTCGGTTCGATCACCAGCGGCAAGCCAGAGAAGTCAGACATGTGAGGTCTCCAGAGCACAAAGGGGAGGATTGTAGCGGGTCATTGGCCGCGATGGCTAAAGGTGTGCAGGGCTTTCTCGATGCACTGCGCGGTTTTGCCAAAGGCTTGCACGGTAATTTCGGAGAACGGCCCGCCGCCCTGGTCCGCCACCACGATCATGATCACGCGGCCGTTGTTGACCAGCGAGCGCAACAGCAGGTGTTCGCCACCGAACTGCGAGCGCAGGCTGGCCGGCAGCAGTGCCGAAAATTGTGCGTTGTTGGCCGGGGTCAGGCGTACCTGGGCTTGTTGCGAGAGCAGGCGTTGCAGCACGGTGCTTTGGCTGACCACGAAATTCAGGCCAGCCGTTTCTTTCGGCAACCCGGCAATCTGGTGCACGCGCAGATTGGCGTGCGTGCGGTCGGCCATCAGGATCATCACCCGGCGCATGCCGCATGCAACCAGTGCATCGCGGGCCGAGTTGGTCAAGTGCATGGCATTGGTGAAACGACTCGGCTCCACCAGCAGCTCGGCGCATTGTTTGCGCCACTTGGCCAGGTCCTCGGCGGTCGGCGCCGGGGCTGGCAGCAAACCGGCGTGCACACGGTTCATGCCCTGCGGCCAGAGCAGCGCGACGGCGGGGTGCCAGAGGTCTGGCATGGCGTGCTGGCGCGCACTGTTGGCGGCCTGCTGGTGAAGTTGCTGCTGCACCTCGTCCATCGGCATTTGCAGGTAAAGGCTGGTCAGGTACTGCCAGCGTTCACTGTGCGGACAGTCCCAGGCGTGCTGTGCCGACAGCGCCAGACCGTTGGCCAGCAACACCGTGTTGGCCGGCTGATTGAGCCAGCGGCGCAACGTCGGATCGTCATCGAGACGGTTCTGCTGGCGCAATGGATGATCGCTGTCGCGCGCGATGCGCAGGACTTTCACCAGTTCCCGTTGCTCATTGAGTAACAGCTTGTAACCCTGCTGCACCCAGTTCGGCAGGTGCCAGATTTCCACCAGGGCCTGACCGATTTCCAGCAGGCGTACGCCGAATAATTGTTTCTCGACTTTACGTGCGGACTCGCCCTTATGGATGACCCGCAGCTCCCATTCTTCGAGCAATTGCGGATGGGTCAACGCCAATGGCCACAACGGCGATAAAAACAGCAGGCTGCCCCAGTGGATGTCCTGCCACAGCCGCGCCAGGCGAGCGGCGAAAAAGCCGTTGGCCTGTTGCGTCGCGTGCTGGCTGATCATCTGCAACTGGCGCAGGGCCACGGGAATGTCCGATTCCGGCATCGCGGGCAGCCGTGCGAGCAGTTCTTCGGTGCGCTTCAAACCGAGGCGATTGATCGCCACCTCAAGGTTTTCCGCAGGCTCGGTCATGCTGCCGTGGGTGTGCCGGTTGGCTTCACGAATCACGCTCAAGGCCAGGGCGGGGCTGTCCTGCATCAGCTCGGCGATATCGCGCAACGAGCTGCGGTTATCGCCGATGGCCTTGCAGACCCGGTCATGACTGCCTTGCGGAACGGGCAGGTGCACGCCGTCCAGAAGCTTTACCCAGCCTTGGAGCGTGTTTGGTTTTGGAGTTGGAACGTTCGTTTCGTTAGCCATGGTTGGACGCGATCATCGTCTGCATTACCTATGCCCGAAGTGGGCCAAATTGGCTTTTCGCCTGAACTGGCTATAGTCTGGCGCAGTTTTGCCGATAAGTAGAAGAAGAGATTTTTTAACTTCCGAATATGACCTTGAACCCGACTCAGTAAGTGCTCTCCTACCTATGGCTAAAATAATCGGCATCATCGTCGTATTCGCGAGCGTGCTCGGCGGATACGTGCTTTCCCACGGCAAGATTGCCGCCCTGATTCAACCCTTCGAGGTGATGATCATCGGTGGCGCGGCCCTTGGTGCATTCCTCCAGGCCAACCCCGGTTACATGACCCTGCACGTGCTCAAGAAGTCCTTGAGCATGTTCGGATCGCGTTTCAATCACGGCTACTATCTTGAAGTGTTGGGGCTGATCTACGAGATCCTCAACAAGAGTCGCCGCGAAGGCATGATGGCCATCGAAGGCGACATTGAAGATGCCGCCGCGAGCCCGATCTTCGCCAAGTACCCGTCGGTGCTCAAAGACGAGCGCATGACCGCGTTCATCTGCGATTACCTGCGCATCATGTCCTCCGGCAACATGGCTCCCCATGAGCTGGAAGGCCTGTTCGACATGGAACTCTACAACCTCAAGGAAGACCTCGAGCACCCGTCCCACGCGGTGAACGGCATCGCCGACGCCATGCCCGGTTTCGGTATCGTCGCGGCGGTATTGGGTATCGTGGTGACCATGGCGTCCCTGGGCGAAGGCGACCAGAAATCCATCGGTCTGCACGTGGGTGCGGCACTGGTCGGTACCTTCTTCGGTATTCTCGCGGCGTACGGTTTCTTCGGTCCGCTGGCCCACTCCCTGGCCCACGATGCCAAGGAAGAACTGAACGTCTACGAAGCCATCAAGGCCTCGCTGGTGGCTTCGGCTTCCGGCATGCCGCCATCGCTGGCGGTAGAGTTCGGACGCAAGGTTCTGTACCCGGCGCACCGTCCTAGCTTCGCTGAGCTGGAACAAGCGGTTCGCGGTCGCTAAGTCATGGAAAATAATCAGCCGATTATTATCAAGCGCGTCAAGCGCATCGCCGGCGGGCATCACGGGGGCGCCTGGAAAATCGCCTTCGCCGACTTCGCGACGGCGATGATGGCGTTCTTCCTGGTGTTGTGGCTGCTGTCCACCGCGACACCGGAACAGAAACTCGCCATCGCCGGTTACTTCAAAGACCCGATCGGCTTTTCCGAAAGCGGTACGCCGTACATTATCGATCTGGGCGGCACGCCGACCCTGGCGCCGGAAAACACCCTCAACCCCGAGGTGAAATCCCAGCCGCAGCCGGACAAGGTGACTGTCGACGCCGAGCAGGTCGAAGGCATGGCCGAGATGGTGGAGAAGGAACGCCTCGAACTGTTGCTGCAAGAACTGCAGAACAAGGTCGAAGAGAATCCGCAACTGAAGAAATTCAAGGACCAGATTCTGTTCGAAATCACGCCGGACGGTTTGCGCATCCAGATCGTGGACGCCGAAAACCGCCCGATGTTCGACTCCGGCAGTGCGCGCCTGAAACCGTACTTCGAAGACATCCTGCTGGCCATGGCCGACACCATTAAAGCGGTGCCGAACAAGATCAGCATCAGCGGCCACACCGACGCCAAGCCGTACAGTGGCCAGGGTGATTTCGGCAACTGGGAGCTTTCAGCCAACCGTGCCAACGCTGCACGTCGTGCGCTGGTGGCGGGCAGTTATCCGGAGCAGCAGATCGCACGCGTGGTCGGTTATGCCTCGTCGGCGTTGTTCGATCGCGAGAACCCGCTCAACCCGGTCAACCGCCGTATCGACATCATCGTGCTGACCAAAAAAGCCCAGCGTGCCATCGAAGGTTCGCAAGGCGCGGAGCCGACTCCGGAGCCGACGCAAGGGCAGGGTGGCCCGGGTGAAGTGCCGGCCGATCCGAATGCATTGCCGGCGGATAAAGAACCGCTGCCGGCGCATGAGCTTCGCGAGCGTTTGAATCTGTTCGATGACCCGGCACCGAAACCGGCTGAACCGCCGAAGCAGTGACCCACAAAAAAGCCGACAGCGATGTCGGCTTTTTTTTGCTTTGGTTTGGAGGTCACTTCATTTTCAGTTTGAGCGCGGTCCCTTGTAGGAGCCGGCTTGCTGGCGATGGCGGCCTTATGGCTGGCGTGGGTTTTTTGGTGTGTACATATCCATTCCTGCGGTAACGACCGCCTATGGTTTCGCTCTTACAGCGAGTCACTTTGGAAAAGCCCCAAAGTAACCAAAAGGCTCTTGCCCCTTTCGTTCGGTGGCTCGCTAATGCTCGCCATGCCCTCGCTCCGGTCCTGCTCCGTGGGCCCGCCGCCATCGGCCATCCATGGCCGGGGGCGGCTAACCCGGCATCCATGCCGGGTTGCCCACTGCGCAGAACCTGCGCTCGGCCTCTCGAGGGGGCGCTCAGATCAAAAGCGGAAGGCGAGCTAACGCTCGGCCTGATGAGTGGTGAGAAGCGAAAGCAAACGCGATTCCCTGTAGGAGCCGGCTTGCCGGCGATAGCGGTGGGTCAGGCAATAAGTACGTGACTGAACGGACGCAATCGCCGGCAAGCCAGCTCCTACAGGTATTGCGCTCGTCCCGGTGTCGCCAAACTACGTCGAATTTGCAGGCACCAGGACAGCCATGACACTTTGGATGTGCAGGGCTGTGCACCGAAAATGAGAAAGCCGCGAGATGATCGCGGCTTTTTTTGTTTCTGCGAGAAGCGGCCTAGTAGCTGCTCTCCGGCAAACTCGCGATGATCGAGCGATAGCTGTTCATTCGTTGCTGCTGCACGCGACCTTCTTCCAGCGCCTTGAGCAAGGCGCAACCCGGTTCGCGGTCGTGCTTGCAGTCGCGGAAGCGGCAGGTGCCGATCAGGTCGTTGAACTCGATGAAACCGGCTTCGACGTCGGAGCGGCTGACGTGGCCCAGGCCGAATTCGCGGATACCCGGGGAGTCGATCAACTCACCGCCACCGGGGAAGTGGAACAGCCGCGCGGTCGTGGTGGTGTGAGTGCCCTGGCCGGACAGCTCGGACAACGGGCCGACGCGGGTTTCGACTTCCGGCAGCAGGCTGTTGACCAGCGACGACTTGCCGACGCCGGACTGGCCGACGAATACGCTGATGCGTCCGTCCAGTTGTTCCTGAAGTTGCTCCATGCCATTGCCGTGGTGCGCCGACACTTCCAGTACCGGATAACCCAGCGTGCGGTAAACCGCGAGCAAGGCATTCAGCGCCGGGGCGTTCTGCTCGTCGATCAGGTCGAATTTGTTCAGCAGCAGCAACGGCCGAATGCCGGCGTGCTCCGCAGCGACCAGATAGCGGTCGATCAAATTGGCGTGAGGCTCGGGCAGCGGCGCGAAGACGATGACGATCATGTCGACGTTGGCTGCAACAGGCTTGAGCTGGCCACGACTGTCCGGGCGGCAGAGTTCGGTTTTGCGCGGCAGTTGCGCCACGATCACCCCGATGCCCTGGTTGCCGGCACGCCAGACCACCTGATCGCCGGTCACCAGCGCCGGCAGGTTGGCGCGCAAGTGGCAGCGGAACACCTGGCCGGCCAAATCGCCATCGAGGGCTTCGACTTCGACCTGCACACCGAAGTGTGCGATCACCAGGCCGGTCTGTTCCGGACCCAGGTCGCCACCCTCAAGTGCCTCGACAGCCGAGGACTCGCGTTTGGCGGCGCGGGCAGCGCGTTCGCCCTGAATCTTTTCGATGCGCCAGTTTTGACGACGATTGAGTTGGCGTTTGGCCATGGGTGTTCCGTATCAAGAATGCAGCGATTAGGTAAAACGGCCGCGAGTTTAGCACGCCCGGCCACCTCCCTAGGCTAAACTGCGCAGCATTGCCTAGGAGCCGACACATGCAAAACCCGCAGAATCTGATCTGGATCGACCTGGAAATGACCGGTCTGAACCCTGATACCGACGTCATCATCGAGATGGCCACCATCGTCACCGACAGTGATCTGAACACCTTGGCCGAAGGCCCGGTGATCGCGATTCACCACAGCGATGAAATCCTCGCCGGCATGGACGAGTGGAACACCCGTCAACACGGCGGCTCGGGCCTGACCCAGCGCGTGCGCGACAGCCGCATCAGCATGGCCGAAGCGGAAGCCGAGACCATCGCTTTCCTGGAGAAGTGGGTGCCGAAGGGCAAGTCGCCGATCTGTGGCAACAGCATCTGCCAGGATCGCCGCTTCCTTTATACGCACATGAAATCCCTGGAAAGCTTCTTCCACTACCGCAACCTCGACGTCTCGACTCTGAAAGAGTTGGCCGCACGCTGGGCGCCGGACGTGCGCGACAGCTTCAAAAAGGGTAGCACCCACCTGGCGCTGGACGACATCCGCGAATCCATCGCCGAGCTGCAGCATTACCGCAAGCATTTCATCAAATTCTGATTCAGCAGCGCCTGTGCTGACGCTTTCGCGGGCAAGCCTCGCTCCTACAGGTTTTGCGCAAACCTGTAGGAGCGAGGCTTGCCCGCGAAGGGAGTGACGCGGCCGATCTCCGTGATCGCCCCCTTTTGGTGCTGCACCTAAATGGCTAGACTGCGCGCCTTCCTGCAAGGACCGCCACCATGTTGCTGATGCTTTACCTGATCGCCATCACCGCCGAAGCCATGACCGGCGCACTGTCTGCCGGCCGTCGCGGCATGGACTGGTTTGGCGTGGTGCTGATCGCCTGCATCACGGCGTTGGGCGGCGGTTCGGTGCGCGATGTGCTGCTCGGTCACTACCCGCTGACCTGGGTCAAACACCCGGAATACCTGGTGCTGACCTCGGTTGCGGCCATGGTCACAGTTTTCACTGCACGCTGGATGCGCCACCTGCGCTCACTGTTTTTGGTGCTCGACGCCGTGGGGCTGGTGGCGTTCACCCTGATCGGCTGCATGACCGCGCTGGAAATGGGCCACGGCATGCTGGTGGCGTCGGTCAGCGGCGTGATCACCGGGGTGTTCGGCGGCATCCTGCGCGACATCTTCTGCAACGACATCCCGCTGATCTTCCGCCGCGAGCTCTACGCCAGCGTCTCCTTCGCGGCGGCGTGGTGCTACATGCTGTGCATCTATCTGCAACTGCCCGGTGAACAGGCCATTCTCATCACGCTGTTTGGTGGCTTCCTGCTGCGGTTGTTGGCGATTCGTTTTCACTGGGAAATGCCAAAGTTCGTTTATAACGACGAGCAATGAGCGGCAATGCTTACATTCGTCAATAACGGCACGAATGACCTATAAAGTTGCGGTATATATGTAGCGTTTGTCAGGCAAGTAATTAAATAAGCTGTGGTTTTCCACTGTTTAAAAAGGTTACTTGTATGTCTGATTCAGACTCGACAAACGCGCAGCCCGGCGCACATCAAACGTTGATAATAAAGTCGATTCCCGACTGGTTGATTCGTGCGCCTGCCGAAAGACGCCTGGCATTGAAAAACGCCGGGGTTGTTTTTCCTGACTGGTACCGCTCGGCATCCGCCGCCAGTCATGAGGCCTTGAAGCAGGCGACTCAACGTAGCTGGGTTTCGCAAACCCGGGTGGACCGCCTGTTTGAAGGCCTTGCCGACGTTCGCGCATTTGCCGAGCCGTTGCTGGTTCAAGCCCTGAGAAGTCAGTTCGAGATAGAACTGGATGTCAGGAAAACGTACCTGCGACTCTATGTCCCCAAAGACTTACCGGTCCGCTATGAAGTGACGACGATTTCACTTCTGGATGCTGCCTTGCATAACTTCGAAATGAAGGAGGCGGCAGCGCGTTACTTTGACAGCGCTTCATGTTTTATCACTGAGCCCGATGCGGCCGGACAGTTCGATATCCTTCAAATTAATAGTCGCTTGTCTGTCGCGGCATTTGCCTCGCTGTGCCGACAACTTGATATCGGAGGGCGCTATAACCAGCAACTTGAGGCGCTGTTATTACCTGCGGATGCTGCGGCCAGGGCGATGCTGGCAAACAAAGTCATTGCCAGTCAGCAGGATCGATTCCGGGTGGCGACACTCCTGGCGCGAATGAAAGGGGACATTGGGCACGCTGAACAGACGCTATTGCCGGGCCTGCTCACAGAGCAAAAAACACCATTGCCTGGCGCGAAAGCGCTGCGCTTGTATCAACTGAGCCTCCTGGGAACGGCGTTGACCGGCATCGTGCTGTTCTCGGCGGATCCAGAACATTCTCGCGAAGTTGAACCGGTGATTGCCTACATCCCCGATGACCCTGAGCACCCGCTGAAAACCTATGCCTCCACCCGCGAATTCGTGGACGAACTGACCCGGCAATTGCGCTCTACCGATTACCAGCGTTTTTTTGCCCGATTTGTCGCTCACGACCAACGAGGTGCCTTTTTCGCAGCGTTGCTCAATTTGCTCAACGCCGCAGCCCCCGATGCGCGTCCCAACCTCAGGATGCAAACACAGCGCGTGGGTCCGCAATTGTGGACCTGGCTGTACCAATCCAGGTTGAACCAGATCCTCAATGACGCGCACGTCATGGCCGTGTCTACCGCAGACGAAGACCGCAAGTCGCGCTGGGAACAATGGGACCGCCTGGAAAAAGTCGCCACCGTTGTGCTGGAGGTCGCGACGCTGGCGGCGATCCCGTTCGTGCCGTTTCTGGGCGAACTGATGTTGGCCTATACCCTGTACCAACTGCTGGACGACACGTTTACCGGCATTCTTGATTGGGCCGAAGGGCAGTTGATCGAAGCGTCGGCGCATTTGCTGTCCATTGCTGAAACGGTCGCCCAGTTAGGCGCGTTTGCCTTGGGCGGCCTGGCCGTTGGCAAACTGCTGTCCGTCGCCCCCGGCGCTTTCGTCAGCCGTTTGAAAGTCGTTGATATGGGGGCAGGTCAGCAACGATTGTGGAATCCCGATCTGAGTGCGTATGAGCGTGCGGTGCGCTTGCCAGCCGACTCCCGGGCTGATGCGCTCGGTTTACATCGGCATCAGGGCGCGAGCGTGCTGCTTCTGGATGGGAAAGCCTATGAAGTGGTGCCCGAGACTGACGGGGATGTCTATCGCATTCGCCACCCGAACAGGCCGGATGCCTATAAACCACAACTTGCTCACAACGGCGCAGGAGCGTGGGCGCATGAGGTTGAGCGCCCCATGGAGTGGCAGCGCGCACAGCTGTTTCGGCGCTTGGGGCATTCGGTGGCTGAGTTTTCGGATGTCACGGCTGGACGCATTCTGGCGGTGAGCGGCATCGATGAGGCAGTGCTGCGTGACATGCACGTTCATACCCGGCGCCCCCCGGCCTTGCTCGAAGACACCATCAGGCGTTTCAAACTCGATCAGCAGATTCAGGCGTTCATCGCACAGATGCAAAGCACCGATTCGCGGGTGTATTTGAAAGCCGATCCGCAGATGCAGGTGAAACTGCTGCAAGCTCAGGGCGTCAATGTGCAGGACAGCCAGCTGCGCAGCGGCAATCTCGTTCAAGGCATGGTTGAAACGCTTGAGGATGCGCAGCTGAAAAAACTGCTGGGTGAAAGCCCCGCGTTTGGCGATTCATTGCCAGGAATCGACGTGCGAGCCGCCCGATTGCGACTCAGAATCGCGGGTTGGGCACAGGAAAGTCGCGCCAGTTTGTTCGAGGCAAGTGAACGCCACTTTGAGCTGAGCAGTGATGAAAACACTCGGCAGATACGCCGGATTTTTCCTGACCTGCCCAAAACCATCGCTGAAGAATTATGGCGTCATGCAGCGGCTGTCGATCGCCTTCACATGCAGCACAACCCCGGAATCACCCGGCGAATGGCGCATGAAGCGCTGTTCTATCTACGGGAAGTGCGCCTCAGCAGGGCGTACGAAGGGCTTTATCTGGAGACGAGTGCGAATCCGGACTCCGACAGGCTGGCGCTGCATGGGCTCGAAAACCTGAACGGCTGGTCGCCAGAGGTGCGCATCGAAGTGCGAGAGGGCAGCATTGACGGTGCGTTGGTGGACAGTATCGGTGGTCCCGAGGCCCCGATTCGCAAAGTTCTGGTCAGACAGAATGGCCAGTACCAGGCCTACGATGGCTTCGGCAAGGAGCTGCACGCATTCGACGATCTCTACGGCGCCGTCCAGCATGCTCTTCCCGATGTTCAGCGCCGGGCGTTGGGTTTGCCTCATGTCGGGCAGGGCGTGGGGCTTCGGCAGGCGGTCAGGCAACAATCACTGATGCCTCGCTCGCAAGCCCGGGCCTTGCTGGGACAGCCGCCTTTGGAGGCGGACGCTCGTTCGCCCATGGGGCTGGCCGTGGGGCGTTCCGGTTATCTGATGGGCGGTGGCGATTTTGTGCCGGAGCCGGCGCGTTCCGTAGGGCAGCGGCTTCAAGCGCTGTACCCGACGCTCTCCGAGGAAGAAATGACGACGCTACGCAGCGAGCGATTGATCGGGGAGCAGGTGTTGGCCGTTGCGCGCCTGGAGAATGAGTACGTCACGTTGGTCAATGATTTGGAGATGTGGAGCAATGACGTGCCTCCCCGTCATCCGGCCACGGGATCGATGCTCACAGACAATGAACTCTCTATTCAGCGCCAGGGCAGAAAGCTGTTCGCGCAGGAGTTGCAGGCAAATTGGAGTCGCAGACTGACGACGGCCAACCGCTACACACCGACCACGCTTGATTACGATCTGGAGATACTCGGTGAGTTACCGGTGTTGTCGGCAGACTTCAGCCATGTTCGTGAGTTGTCTTTGAGCAGCAGCGCCGGGTTGGGCGGGCATTCCTTTCTCGCCAGCTTCCCGGGTGTGCGGTACCTGACATTGTCAGGCTTCGCGCTGGAGACTTTGCCCATAGAAATCTATCAGATGAGGGCACTGGAGACGCTGACCCTTGATGACTGTGCTATCGAGCTGAATGAGGCGGCGGTCGAAGGCCTCGCGCATATGGAGGATTTGACGCTTTTACACTTGGATCATAACCCTCTTGGGTTGCCCCCCGATGTTCGTTTCATGAGCCAGCTGGACAGTCTCTACTTGAAAAACACGGGTTTGATGGAGGTGCCTGTTGGATTGTTCGATCTTGAACAGTTGGCATTCGCCGATCTGAGATTCAATCAGATCACCACATTGCCGGATGAACTGTTTGAAGTTTCAGATGCTCGAGAGGTTAATTACAACTTGTTGGGTAATCCGTTAAGTGAAGCCTGCAGGTCGCGCATTGAGAGTTATATTGAGAACTCAAGTCTTGATAAAAAGATAATGATTCAATTTGATGGTGCGCTGGGTGAAGAAATCGATTGGCAGGAAGCGCCTGATTCGGACGACAGCGGAGTTGATGAAGGTGATTCGGACTGAGTCGGCTGTAATACTTTGTAAGTGATTGGTTGGGTGGAAAGTTTTATGTTTAAGTTTGTGGTAATTACTGCATTGAGGCGCTGATTTTTTCTTGTTATTAATCGGTGATACGACCCGTTGAATCGATTAATAACCAGCAAGGAATGCGTCATGAGTAATGTTCAAGGCTTGACTGCTTCG
Source organism: Pseudomonas sp. BF-RE-21 (assembly GCF_019947305.1). NCBI lineage: Bacteria > Pseudomonadati > Pseudomonadota > Gammaproteobacteria > Pseudomonadales > Pseudomonadaceae > Pseudomonas > Pseudomonas sp. BF-RE-21. The sequence continues at coordinate 29,737 of NZ_JAGYGF010000020.1, forward strand.
GTAGAAAGTAACAAACCATCCATATCCGGATTATCAAGACTGGAGGTCCGCTTCGAAGCCCCCGGTGTCGAATCAAAAAAAGTGTATGCCAATGGGCGGATGCAAGTTCGCGTCTGGGTGTTCGTCGAAGCGGTAGATGAAAATGGTGATGCAGTTGAAATCGACCTTTCCCCGCTTCAATTCTCCGCAAAGCTGATTCATTTCCACAATGGCCAGCCATTGGAAGGTGAGTCGTATCAAAATCTGCCACTGGCTGGTTGGAATGCCAGTCGTTACGAAAACGGGTACACCCATGACGTGCCCGGAGGTGTTCAATCCGGTAGCGCAGGGAGCAGCAGCGGAACGCCCGTAGAGTTCTGGGTTTCATCGGCAATCGACGGGCAAGCTCAAATCGCTGCTGAAGTGACAGTGCAGGGCAAGGTTTACCGAAGCAATAACACCCTGAATCCGGATGGCCGGAAGATTTCCAGAAGTGTTGTGATTCATGCGGAAAAAAGCCCTGATTATGGCGTAGAGCAATTTACGTGGCAGTCGCATGAACTCCGCGGATCGTTTGAGGGCGATCTATTGTTTCGATACAACTTGGGGCTGTATCCAGGCGGCAAGCAAGTAAAACTGCTGCGTTGGGAAAGTCGTCAGTACGAAGTCGGTGGTACCTACCCTGTTTTATTCTGTGATACAGGCTTGATTCTGGGGCGGGATGCGCCGAGGTCCTTCGTGGGTGTCATTGCTCCTTCTCGGGCAACAGAGTTGGATGTCTATGTTTCTGAGTGGCGAAAGGTTGAAGTAAACCAGCGTTCGGGGGAGTTGGCAGTTATAAAAGGTGTGCCTCCGCAGTATGTTTACACTAATCAAGTGAGAGTTGAATCTTTTCACTTTGTCGCTTTCGATGAGTTCGGTAATACGCACAATTTATCGATTGAAATCGATATTCCTAATGATGAGTTTGTATTGAGAAGAGGCTGAGAATCAATTGGGTCAAAGCTTTGATCAAGACATGTGCGTAGCTGATGTGCTGCGTGATGATTCAATATTCATGAGTTTTAGGGGTATCTGATAATGACAGTCAGTGAAGTGGCGAACGTCTATTCCAATGCGTTTAATTTTGATGAGTTTCTCTCCGGCGGGGTCGACCCCCGTACCGGTATTTACACCTGTTCGTTGATGTTGGGTGACATCAAGTCCGCAGACTTGAACGGTCCTTCTTTGCCAATCAGCTTGTCCTACAGCCCACTCAACAGTATCGACAGCGGTTTCGGCAGCGGTTGGTCGATGGCAATGACCCGTTACGACGCGGGCAATGAAATACTCGGTTTGTCCGGTGGCGGAAGTTTCAAGACGAAGCAGACAGCCGCCCACCTGGTCTTCGATGAGTTGAAACTTGAGACGCTCAAGGTTGAACGGTCTGGGCCAGGGCGTTTTGACGTCATCCATAAAAATGGTGTGCGTGAGGAGCTGAAGATCTTTGAGGGCAGCGATGTAGCGGTGCCGATGAGGATCGTTGGCGCCAATGGCGCTGCCATCACGCTCGACTACACCGCCATCAACGGGCAACCGGCGCTGGTGGCTGTGAAGGACACACAACGTACGTTGCTGAGCATTTCCCGTACCAGGGGCAAGGTTACGCTGACGCAATACCCCGGCACCGAATGTGAAGCCAGCTTTGTGTTGTCGCTCGCTAACAACGCGGTGGCTTCCATTGATTTGCCCGTAGGCGGGTCCTGGTTTCTGACCTATGAGCCTTTCGGCAATCTCCAGTGCCTGACCCAGGTCGATTCGCCGCTAGGAGCGCGAGAGATAATCGGGTATCAGGAAGCGGGGCATCAATTCCCGCCCGGTTCGCCGATTCGCTCCATGCCTTATGTGATCTCCCACACCGTGTACCCACGGCAGAATCAGCCCGCGATCACAAAAAATTATGAGTTCTCGCAGAAGAATTTCCAGGGCTTCGATGACGAAGGCAGGCGTTGGTCCCCGGACGGTGACACGCTCTACAAGAGCTCGTTGGGCTATGAGTATTCTTCGACCGAAAAACTGATGGCGGGTACGAAGGTCCACAGCTCCACGGTGCGCACCTACAACAAATATCATCTGCTGGTTTCGCAGGTGACGACCTGTCAGCAGATGATCACCACCCGGTCCACGGTGTACCACATCGATTCGGGCAAGAGCTTTCTCGAGCAACCTGCGCAGTTTCGTTTGCCCAAAGTCCAGACGTTACGCTACGAAAACCGCACCGCCGGTACATCGCGCGAAGAGCTTATCCACACCGAATTCGATGCGGCAGGCAATTTGCTCAAACAGGTCGGACCAGATGGCGTCACGACCCTGTCTGAATTTTATCCCGCTGCCGGAGCGGAGGGATGCCCTGCCGACCCATTGGGATTTGCCCGGTTCGAGAAGCAGAGAACCATCATCCCGGCATCACAAGCATCGGATAATCCAAGCGCCGCCTCGACGGTGATGCGTTATCGCTATGCCTTGCACGCCTCGTTGCAAGGTTCGCCGGTGACCGCCGTGCTGCCTGTCGAGGAGAGCTTTTATGAGCTGAGCGCAGACGCTGAAATTCTGCGTTCGAAAACACAACGGGTTTACGTCAATCAGCCTGATGACCCGCTGCGCCATGGCTTGCTGCAAAAACAAACCGTCACGCAGAACGCCTTGGCGACGGTTACCGAGTTTTCCTATGTGCTCGACAACAACCGGCTTGAAATTCAGAGCACCCTCAAGGGTTTCGATGGCACCGTCAAAACCGCGGCTCAGACACTCTCATCGCTCAACGGCATGAAGCTGGGCGAGCGCGGCGAAGACCAGGGAGCGGTTGCCTACACGTTCGACGCCATTGGCCGGCCCCTGAGCGAAACGTTTTCGCCGGGCACGGCCAACGCCGCCACCCGCCGCATGGTTTATCAGGCGGCCAGCAATAAAGCACCGGCGACGATGCTCACGACGGATGTGGCCGGCGTTCAGCAAAAAGTCGTGTACGACGGCCTCGGGCGCGTCGTCGCCGTCGAAGAGCAGGATTGCGATAACCCGGACGAAGCGGCCAGGACCCAGTTGCTCGTTATCTATACAGCGCGCCACGATGCGCTGGGCCAGTTAGTGGAACAAACGCATTCTGACTGGTGGGATGGGGTTGCGAGGCCGGTCAAGACCGGGTTTGTCTACGATGGCTGGGGACAGGTCAAGACCACGCTTCACGCTGACGGGCGCAAGGAGCATTGCACAATCGACCCTGTGGCCCGCACTGAAACCCGCTGGCTTGAGGGCATGGGCAAGTCTGTCACCGGCCTCAATGCTTTCGGAAAGCCTGATCGTATCGAGTCGTTCAATATTGCGGGTGAAACCCAAGGCGCAATCGTTCATGGCTATGACGGCATCGGCCGAGCCATCAGCCAGACCGATCCTGTCGGCAACACCACTACCTATGAGTACGATGTGTTCAATCGGTTGCGGCGCAGCGTATTGCCTGACGGGAGCTCCGTGGAGACCGACTACACGCTGCACAGTCAGGAGTCGCTTGCCACTGAAGTGAAAGTGGCGGGCCAAAGCCTTGGCCGGCAGACATTCGATGGCTTGGGCCGCTTGAGCGAAAGTACCGTGGGTGGACGCACGGTCACTGCGGGCTACGCGGCAGGATTCACGCAACCGATCTGGCAGAAAAGCGCCAGCGGTGAAAAGGTCGAGTTTGTTTATGCGCGCGATTTCGGCGGGCGCGTGACGCAACGCAAGGCGACCGGACTGGACGCCGGATTCACTTACAGCCCACTGCACGGGCAATTAGCCAGTTGTGTCGAGCAGGAGCGGGAAACGCGCTTCGAATATCACCCTTCCGGACGCCTGAAAAGTGAAACCACTGCGCACGCGGGCGTGGACCGGACGGCGTCGTACACGTATACGTTCGGTGGCCGGCCTCTGACCTGCGTCGATGTGCTCGGTCAGACGCACAAGACGGAGTACGACGAATGGGGACGGGCAAAGTCGTTTGAGCAGAATTCGCTCAAGGCCGACTTTATCTACAACGCCGTGGGCCTGCTGGAGCGAGTCGACTCGCAGGATACGCAGGCCAAGCGTTCCATGACGACCCGCCTGATCTACGACGATCAGGGGCGAGAAATTTCGCGCAGCTTTGAGGTCAAGGGCGCTGCTACTCAGACCCTGAAATCGAGTTACGACCTCGCTGGCAAGCTGACGCAGAAAGTGCTGGGCATCGGTGAAGACGTGCTGCGCGACGAACGCTTCGACTACGACGTCCGAGGTCGATTGGGCCACTACACCTGTAGCGGAACGCTGCGGCCACGCGATCCCTTTGGCAAAGACATTATCAAGCAGACCTACGTTTACGATGCGCTGGATAACATCGTCAGCCTGCAAAACGATTTTCCCGGTGGCAGCAACACCACGACCTTCACCTACAGCGCTGTCGATCCCACGCAACTGATCGAGGTTCAGCACTCTCACGCGGATTATCCGCCGCCTGTTACGCTGCAATATGACGCCAACGGCCAGATGATCCAGGACGATCAGGCTCGTACGCTGAGCTACGACGCACTGGGGCGATTGACGCAAATCGCTGCGGCATCCGGGGCGGTGATGCGCGGCTATCACTACGATGCGCGCGATCGCCTGGTCGAGCTGTCACAACCCGGCGGGCCGGGGGCCCAGCGCTTCTACCATGACGGGCGGGTGATCAACGAGATCAGCGGTGCTGACCGTCGTACCTGTGGGCGCCAGTCCGGTTTATTGCTGGGGGAACAGCAGCAGGGCGCGGCCACCGGATTGACGCTGTTTGGCACAGACCTGCAGCAAAGCGTTTTGATCGCCGAGTCCGGCACACAGCGCGACGAAGTTGCCTACAGCCCCTACGGATATCGTCCTGCCGAAGGCGGGATATTCAGTCAGGCAGGATTCAGCGGTGAGCAGCTTGATCCGTTGACCGGGCTCTATTTGCTGGGCAATGGTTACCGGGCCTACAGCCCGACGTTGATGCGTTTCCTCAGTCCGGACAGCTTGAGCCCGTTTGGCGCGGGTGGATTGAACCCATACGCTTACTGCCTGGGCGATCCGATCAATCGGGTTGATCCGACCGGGCATGTTTCCTGGCAATCTGCCTTGGGCGTTGGCCTTTCGTTGTTCAGTATCGCGACAAGCATCCTGACCTTTGGCGCAACCACGCCGCTGGCGGTCGCGAGCCTGACGTTGGCGCTGGCTTCCGGGATCGCCGGCATTGCGAGTGAGATTGCCCATGAAGTGATGCCGCAATCAGAGCTGGGGGACGTCCTCGGCTACGTGAGCCTGGGGTTGGGGTTGGCGTCTTTTGCGGCTGGGGCAGGGGCGGCCGCTCAGGGCGCCGGCAAGGTCGCGGGAGCGTTCCGGTCAGGTTTGAGCGGTGATGCGCAAGGGGCGGCCAAGGCGATGAACCGCGGGATGGGGGGTAAAGCGGCGAAAACCAGAGGATATGTGAAGGGTAGTGGCGCCAAGAAGGCTCAACAAAAAGCACTTGCTCCCGAAGTTGAAGAAGGGCCTCGGACCTGGTCATTTATCGAACCCAAGAAGCTCGAAGGTTACGATCGGCTTGATGAGGTGGGTATCAATCGATACAAAGACTTCAAGAGCGCTATGACGGACGGCGTTCATGCGCCTCACGAGGCGGCGGCTGCCATGGGTGGATTTACCAAATTCAAGCAGATGAAACCGTTCCTGAAATCCCAGCCGGATCAGTCCGCACTCTCTGAAATAAGGTTGAATGGGCCTTTACGGGCCATCTTCTTCATCAACCAGAACGACCGTATCGTTCATATGGTCAAAATCAGTCACACAGTAAAAGGAACCTGATACGTTCGCTTTTGTGGTCATGCCGGTGTGTCAGCTAATGCGCAAAGCATGCTGACGCAACGCCCACTCCACATGCTCCCTAACCAACTCCGACGGGTATTCCCTTCGCGCCTTCAATGCTTCCAGCACCGGAATCGTTGAAGGCGCATTCCCCAAACCCACCGCCAGATTCCGCAACCAGCGCTCATAACCCGCCCGACGCAGCGGCGAGCCTTCGGTGCTGCTCAGAAACCGGTCTTCATCCCACATGAACAGCTCAGCCAGTTCAGCGTTGTCCAGGTTGTGCCGTGGCTTGAAGTCGCTTTCGCCGGACGGACGGGCAAAACGGTTCCACGGGCAGACGATCTGGCAGTCATCGCAGCCGAACACCCGATTGCCGATCAATGGCCGCAGATCCTCGGGGATCGCGCTTTTCAGTTCGATGGTCAGGTAGGAAATGCAGCGCCGGGCGTCTAGGACATAAGGGCCAACAAAGGCGTTGGTCGGGCAGATGTCGAGGCACGCGGTGCAGCGGCCGCAATGTTCGGTGGCGTGCGGAGGATCTTCCGGCAGAGGCAGATCGACAAAGAGCTCACTGAGAAAAAAGTAACTGCCGGCCTTGCGATTCAAGACCAGCGTGTTTTTGCCGATCCATCCAAGGCCGGCCTTTTCGGCGATGGCTTTTTCCAGCACCGGTGCACTGTCGACAAATGCGCGGTAGCCGAACGGGCCGATGACCGCCTGAATCTTTTCTGCCAGTTGTTGCACGCGTTTACGGATCAACTTGTGGTAATCGCGGCCCAAGGCATAACGCGACACGTAGGCTTTTTCCGGTAGTGCCAGCAATTGCGCCATTTGGGTGTCGCCCGGCAGGTAATCCATGCGCAGGGACACCACCCGAAGCGTGCCGGGCACCAGCTCTTCCGGGTGTGAGCGTTTGCTGCCATGGGCGCCCATGTAGTCCATTTCGCCGTGGTAGCCGGCTTCGAGCCAGCGCGCCAGGTGCTGCTCATGCTCGGCCAGATCCAGGCCGCTGATGCCGACTTGCTGAAAGCCCAGCTCGCGGCCCCAGTCCTTGATGGATTGGGCGAGGGCGGGCAGGTCTGTGGTAATAGCGGGCATGAGGCGAGAGAAACCGGAGCTGAGGTGCGTATAATTCTGCCAGACATCGGAGCCCGAAGACGCATGCCGCACACTAAAGATGATTTACCCGACGTGCTGTACAGCGCCGCGCAAGTGCGAGCGCTCGATGCGAGCCTGATTGCGGCCGGTACGCCGGGCTTCGAATTGATGCAGCGGGCGGCGCGGGCGACCTGGCGTGCGTTGGTCCGGCACTGGCCGACGGCCAACGAACTGACGGTGGCCGCCGGCCACGGCAACAACGCCGGTGACGGTTATCTGGTCGCGGTGTTGGCCAAGCGTGCCGGCTGGCATGTGCGCGTGCTGGCGGTCGGTGATCCCCAGCGTTTGCAGGGCGATGCTGCCTTGGCCCACGCCGAGGCCCTGTCCGAAGGCGTCGCCGTTCAAGCCTGGAGTGCGCAGTCGGAGTTGCGTGGCGTTGTATTGGACGCCTTGCTCGGCACCGGCCTTACAGGCAAGGTGCGCGAGCCTTACGCCAGTGTCATCGCGGCGATCAATGCCAGCGGCCTGGCGGTTGCGGCGGTGGATATTCCGTCGGGCCTTTGTGCGGATACAGGAAGCGTACTCGGTGCGGCCGTCCGGGCGGACCTGACCGTGACCTTCATTGGTTTGAAACTGGGCCTGTTCACGGGTGAGGCGGCGGACGTGGTGGGCGAGTGGGTCTTTAATGATCTGCAAGCTTCGCCTGAGTCTTTGAGCGGGATCGCCATCAGTGCTCATCGTCTGACGGCCGGTAACTTGCCGCGTCTGGCGGGGCGTGCGCCGACCGCGCATAAAGGCAAATTCGGCCATGTCTTGCTGATTGGCGGTGATCGCGGTTTCGGCGGTGCCATTTTGCTGAGTGCACAAAGTGCGCTGCGCAGTGGCGCCGGCATGGTGTCGGTGGCCACTCGCAGCGAGCACGTGCCAGCCGCACTGGCCAGAATTCCCGAGGCGATGGTGCTGGGCACTTCCTCGGCGAATCAGCTGATGGGTTTGCTGCAAAAGGTTTCCGTGCTGGTGGTCGGTCCGGGCTTGGGGCAGGCTTCGTGGGGACGCAGTCTGCTGTCGGCGGCGGCCAATGCGTCGCTTCCACAAGTCTGGGACGCCGATGCGTTGAATATGCTGGCTGACGAACTCGTGAGCCTGCCCAAGGACTGCGTGATCACGCCGCATCCGGGGGAGGCGGCACGGTTGCTCGGGATCAGTACCGCTGAGGTTCAGGCCGACCGTCCGTCCGCTGCTCACGCATTGAGCAAAAAATATACAGCTGTAGTGATTCTGAAAGGCGCCGGCAGTCTTATCGCCAGTCCCGACGGGCGCCTGGCGGTGTGTCATCAGGGCCATCCGGCCATGGCTGCTGCCGGTCTGGGCGATGTGCTGGCCGGTCTGGTCGGCGCGTTGCTGGCCCAGGGCATGGACGCGTTCGATGCGGCCTGCCTTGGCGTCTGGCTGCACGCCAATGCCGGCGCGCAACAAGGTAAATCGGGCCGTGGGCTGGCGGCCAGTGATCTGATTCCAGCCATTCGTCAGTTGTTGGAGGAGCAAGCACCGTGTCTGAAGTAACCCTGTACCTGGCTGATGAAGAAGCGATGACCGCGTTTGGCGCCCGCATCGCGAAAACCACCGAAGGGCACGGTCTGATTTTTCTGGAAGGGGATCTGGGGGCGGGGAAAACCACGTTGTCCCGCGGCATCATCCGGGGGCTGGGGCATGAGGGCGCGGTAAAAAGTCCGACGTTCACCCTGGTCGAGCCCTACGAGATTGGCGACATCCGCGCCTTCCATTTCGATCTCTATCGTTTGGTCGACCCTGAAGAACTGGAGTACCTCGGCATCCGCGACTATTTCGAAGACGATGCCTTGTGCCTGATCGAGTGGCCCGATAAAGGTGCAGGCTTTTTGCCAAAGCCCGACCTGACCATTACCATTAGCCCGCAAGACAGCGGGCGTTCGCTGAAAATTTTGTCCCAGGGCTCGCGTGGCGAGTCGTGGTGTGCCGCTTTGGCATTGGAAATCAATTAAATGATGGGGTCAGGTATGCGCTTTCGCGCGATGGTAGCTGCCGTAGGGATGTTGTTTTTGGCGGTGACCGTCGACGCTGTGGCCGAAACGAAGGTCAACAGCGTCCGTCTGTGGCGGGCGCCGGACAACACACGGTTGGTGTTCGACCTGACCGGGCCGGTGCAACACAGCGTTTTTACCCTGACAGCCCCGGACCGACTGGTGATCGACATCAATGGCGCCACCCTCGGTGCGCCGCTGAACGTGTCCACCGCCAACACCCCGATCACCGCCATGCGCTCGGCCCAACGCACGCCGACCGACCTGCGGGTGGTCATCGACCTGAAAAAAGCCGTCACGCCGAAGAGCTTCACCCTGGCGCCGAACGCCCAGTACGGCAACCGCCTGGTGGTCGATCTGTTCGATAACGCCGCCGACGCCGCGCCGATTCCTGCGCCGACCAACGTCGCGACCGTCGCGCCGGTACCGGTCACCCCGGTCGATCCCCCGGTCAAGCTGCCACCCGCACCGGCCGGCAAGCGCGACATCATTGTCGTGATCGACGCAGGTCACGGCGGCGAAGACCCGGGCGCCTCGGGCTCTCGCGGCCAGCGTGAAAAAGACGTGGTGCTGGCCATCGCTCGCGAATTGCAGCGCCAGGTCAATGGCATGAAAGGCTTCCGCGCCGAACTGACCCGTACCGGCGACTACTTCATTCCGTTGCGTGGCCGTACCGAAATCGCCCGCAAGAAAGGCGCCGACCTGTTCGTTTCGATCCACGCCGATGCCGCGCCTTCGGCCGCCGCGTTCGGTGCCTCGGTGTTCGCCCTGTCGGATCGCGGCGCCACGTCGGAAACTGCCCGTTGGCTGGCCGACAGTGAAAACCGCTCCGACTTGATCGGTGGTGCCGGCAACGTCAGCCTCGACGACAAGGACCGCATGCTCGCAGGCGTGCTGCTCGACTTGTCGATGACCGCCTCGCTGACGTCCAGCCTGAACGTCGGCCAGAAGGTTCTGAGCAACATCGGCCGCGTCACGCCGCTGCACAAACAGCGCGTGGAACAAGCCGGGTTCATGGTGTTGAAGTCGCCGGACATCCCGTCGATCCTGGTGGAAACCGGGTTCATCTCCAACGCCAACGAAGCCTCGAAACTCGCGGCGTCCAGCCACCAGCAAGCGCTGGCTCGCTCGATCAGCAGCGGCGTACGCCAGTTCTTCCAGCAGAATCCGCCACCGGGTACTTACATCGCCTGGCTGCGCGATTCCGGGAAAATCGCCCAAGGGCCGCGTGATCACCGGGTGAACCCGGGTGAAACCCTGGCGATGATCGCCGTGCGTTATCAGGTGTCCCCGGCCACCTTGCGCAGCGCCAACAACCTGAAAACCGACGAGCTGAAAATCGGTCAGACCCTGACCATTCCCGGCACCGAACTGGCATCCAAAGAATGAATCAGGCCGTGATCAACAGCGCTCGCATTGAGCTGCTCAGCCCGCGACTGGCGAACCAGATTGCCGCCGGCGAGGTGGTCGAGCGCCCGGCTTCGGTGATCAAGGAATTGTTGGAAAACAGCCTCGATTCCGGCGCCAAGCGCATTGACGTCGATGTCGAGCAGGGCGGCGTCAAGCTGCTGCGGGTGCGCGACGATGGCAGCGGCATTTCTGCCGATGACCTGCCGCTGGCCCTGGCCCGTCACGCCACCAGCAAGATCCGCAACCTGGAAGACCTTGAGCAGGTGATGAGCCTCGGGTTCCGTGGTGAGGCACTCGCCTCGATCAGCTCCGTGGCGCGCTTGACCCTGACGTCCCGCACCCGCGATGCCGATCAGGCCTGGCAGGTCGAAACCGAAGGTCGGGACATGGCGCCCCGCGTGCAGCCAGCCGCTCATCCGGTGGGCACCTCCGTGGAAGTGCGGGATCTGTTCTTCAACACCCCGGCGCGGCGCAAGTTTCTCAAAACCGAAAAAACCGAATTCGATCACCTGCAAGAAGTGATCAAGCGTCTGGCCCTGGCGCGCTTCGACGTGGCGTTCCACCTGCGCCACAACGGCAAGACCATCCTCAGCCTGCATGAAGCCCATGACGACGCGGCCCGCGCCCGGCGTGTGGCGGCGATCTGCGGCTCGGGGTTCCTGGAGCAGGCGCTGCCGATCGAAATCGAGCGCAACGGCCTGCATTTGTGGGGCTGGGTGGGCTTGCCGACCTTCAACCGCAGCCAGGCGGACTTGCAGTACTTCTTCGTCAACGGCCGCGCCGTTCGCGACAAACTGGTGGCCCACGCGGTGCGCCAGGCCTATCGCGACGTGCTGTTCAACGGTCGGCACCCGACTTTCGTGCTGTTTTTCGAAGTCGATCCGGCCGGTGTCGACGTCAACGTGCACCCGACCAAACACGAAGTGCGCTTCCGTGACGGGCGCATGGTCCACGATTTCCTCTACGGCACCTTGCACCGTGCCTTGGGCGATGTGCGACCGGATGATCACCTGGCGGCACCGGTGGCGACCGCCATCGTTCGTCCGAGCGGCCTCGAGGCCGGTGAATTCGGTCCGCAAGGCGAAATGCGCCTGGCGGCCAATGCGCTGCTGGAGCAGCCTCAAGCGCAACCGTCGTTCAACACGCCGGCGGGCTCGGGCGCTGGTGCCGGTTATCAGTATCAATACGCGCCGCGTCCTCAGTCCGGCGTGCCTGCGGCTGAAGCCCAGGCAGCGTATCGCGAGTTTTTTGCGCCGCTGCCGGAAGCCAATGCTGTCGCGCTGCCAGCCGGTCAGGACGATATTCCACCGTTGGGTTACGCATTGGCGCAACTCAAGGGTATCTACATCCTTTCGGAAAACGCCCAAGGCCTGGTATTGGTGGACATGCACGCCGCCCACGAGCGGATCATGTACGAACGCCTGAAAGTCGCCATGGCCAGCGAAGGCCTGAGCGGTCAGCCGCTGTTGGTTCCGGAATCGTTGGCGGTGAGCGAGCGCGAAGGCGATTGCGCCGAAGAAAACGTCGCGTGGTTCCAGCGTCTGGGCTTTGAGTTGCAGCGTCTCGGCCCGGAAACACTGGCCATTCGACAGATTCCGGCCTTGCTCAAGCAGGCGGAAGCCAACCGGTTGGTCAGCGATGTTCTGGCCGATCTGATGGAATACGGCACGAGCGACCGGATTCAGGCGCACTTGAACGAATTGCTTGGCACCATGGCCTGCCACGGCGCGATTCGGGCGAATCGGCGACTGGCCCTGCCGGAAATGAACGGTCTGCTGCGTGACATGGAAAACACCGAGCGCAGCGGTCAATGCAACCATGGCCGACCGACCTGGACCCAATTGGGCCTGGACGATCTGGACAAACTGTTCCTGCGCGGTCGTTGATGAGCCAGCTCCCTCCTGCGATTTTCCTGATGGGCCCGACCGCAGCGGGCAAGACCGACCTGGCCATCGAGCTGACCAAAGTCCTGCCTTGCGAGCTGATCAGTGTTGATTCGGCGCTGGTCTATCGCGGCATGGACATCGGCACCGCCAAGCCCTCGAAAGAGATTCTGGCCGAATTTCCCCATCGTCTGATCGATATTCTCGACCCGGCAGAGAGCTATTCCGCCGCAGATTTCCGCCGTGACGCCCTCGAAGCGATGGCCGACATCACCGCGCGGGGCAAAATTCCGCTGCTGGTGGGCGGCACAATGCTCTATTACAAGGCTTTGGTCGAAGGCCTGGCGGACATGCCGGCGGCCGATCCTGAAGTGCGCGCACAGATCGAAGAAGAAGCTGCACGCCTTGGCTGGCAAGCCCTGCACGACCAATTGGCGATCATCGACCCGGAATCGGCGGCGCGTATTCACCCGAACGATCCGCAGCGACTCAGTCGAGCGCTGGAAGTTTATCGTGTCAGCGGTCAGAGCATGACCGAGCTTAGACTGAGACAATCTGCGCAAAGTACTGAAGCAGCCGCTTCGGGACTGCAACAATTGCCCTATACTGTCGCGAACTTGGCCATTGCTCCGGCAAATCGTCAGGTACTGCACGAGCGAATTAAACAAAGATTCACTTTAATGTTGGAACAGGGATTCATCGACGAGGTCGTAGCCCTGCGTAAGCGAAGTGACCTGCATTCCGGGTTGCCGTCTATACGTGCAGTAGGCTACCGACAAGTCTGGGACTACCTGGATGGCAAGCTGACGCAAGCCGAGATGCAGGAGCGTGGAATCATTGCCACGCGCCAATTGGCAAAACGTCAGTTCACCTGGCTGCGCAGTTGGGCTGATTTACACTGGTTGGACAGCCTGGATTGCGACAATCTGCCGCGCGCCTTGAAATACCTGGGGACCATCTCCATATTGAGCTGAGTCCTTGCAATTGCCGTCTATCCTTGGGGGTGTGACGGCCACAAGCCATCTGTTTACCTATTTTTTATATTGAATCCTTAAAGGAGTGCGGCACATGTCAAAAGGGCATTCGCTACAAGACCCTTACTTGAATACTTTACGTAAAGAGAAAGTTGGGGTGTCCATCTACCTGGTCAACGGGATCAAACTGCAAGGCACGATCGAGTCTTTCGACCAGTTCGTTATCCTGCTGAAGAACACCGTCAGCCAGATGGTTTACAAACACGCTATCTCTACAGTGGTGCCGGTTCGTCCAATTCGTCTGCCTAGCGCAACCGAATCCGAAGCAGGCGACGCTGAGCCAGGTAACGCCTGATAGGAGTCTCCTTTGTTCTTTGAGCGCCACGGTGGTGGTGAGCGAGTGATCCTCGTTCACTTGGATGGACAGGACCCTGAGGCGCGCGAAGATCCGCAGGAGTTTCAGGAATTGGCTAATTCGGCCGGCGCCGAGACCGTTGCGTTTTTTAACGTGCCGCGTCATCGGCCAACCGCCAAATTCCTGATCGGTAGCGGCAAGGTCGAGGAACTGCGCGACCTGGTCCATGCCGAAGAAGCCGATCTGGTGATCTTCAATCACACGCTTACGCCCAGTCAGGAACGTAACCTCGAACGTGTTTTCGAGTGTCGCGTGATCGACCGCACCGGTCTGATTCTCGATATTTTCGCCCAGCGCGCCCGTACCCATGAAGGCAAGCTCCAGGTAGAACTGGCCCAGCTTGACCACATGAGCACCCGGCTGGTTCGTGGCTGGACTCACCTTGAGCGTCAAGGTGGCGGTATCGGCATGCGTGGCCCGGGTGAAACCCAGCTGGAGACCGACCGTCGCTTGCTGCGGGTTCGCCTGCGACAGATCAAGGGCCGACTGGAAAAAGTGCGCAGCCAGCGCGAACAGTCGCGACGTGGCCGTACGCGTGCGGATATCCCTACCGTGTCTTTGGTGGGGTATACCAACGCCGGCAAATCCACGCTCTTCAATAACGTGACGAAATCCGACGTGTACGCGGCTGACCAGTTGTTTGCCACGCTGGACCCGACCTTGCGCCGTCTGGAACTGGCCGACCTGGGGCCGATTGTCCTGGCCGACACCGTGGGTTTCATTCGTCACTTGCCCCACAAGCTGGTCGAGGCATTTCGGTCTACGCTCGAAGAGTCGAGCAACTCCGACCTGCTGTTGCACGTGATCGATGCGGCCGAACCGGATCGCATGTTGCAGATCGAGCAGGTGATGGTGGTGCTGGGCGAGATTGGTGCCCAGGACTTGCCGATCCTCGAGGTCTATAACAAACTCGATTTGCTTGAAGGCGTTGAGCCACAGATCCAGCGCGACGAAAGCGGCAAGCCTCAACGGGTCTGGTTGTCGGCGCGTGATGGCAGTGGTCTGGAATTGCTCGAACAAGCCATTGCCGAGTTGCTGGGCAGTGAGATGTTTATCGGTACCTTGCGCTTGCCGCAACGATTCGCTCGACTGCGTGCGCAGTTCTTCGAACTCGGAGCGGTGCAGAAAGAAGAACACGACGAAGAAGGTGTCAGCTTGCTGGCCGTTCGATTGCCACGCTCGGAGCTCAATCGGCTGGTCAGCCGTGAAGGCGTTGTGCCGACAGAGTTCATCGAACAACACACTTTGCAATAAAAGCCTGAGAAAGCGGTTGTGCCGCGGTGACAGGCATTCTGTAGCATTGGTCGGCGCGCCGTGGGTGCGTCTTTGCTTTATCAGATGGAGAGCGCTATGGCTTGGAATGAGCCGGGTGGCAACTCGAATAATCAGGATCCTTGGGGTGGCAAGCGTCGCAATAACGGCGACCGCAAGGGACCACCGGATCTCGACGAGGCCTTCCGAAAGCTGCAGGAAAGCCTGAATGGGTTGTTCGGTGGTGGTAAGAAACGCGGTGATGACGGGGGTGGTCCGGGCAAGAGTGGCGGCTTTGGCGGCCTGCTCGGCATCGGCCTGGTCGTGTTGGCGGCCGTTTGGCTGTACAGCGCGGTCTATGTAGTCGACGAGCAGGAGCAAGCCGTGGTGCTGCGCTTCGGCAAGTACTACGAAACCGTCGGCCCGGGTCTGAACATCTATTTCCCGCCGATCGATCGCAAGTACCTGGAAAACGTCACGCGTGAGCGTGCGTACACCAAGCAGGGTCAAATGCTGACTGAAGACGAAAACATCGTCGAAGTACCGCTGACCGTGCAGTACAAGATCAGCAACCTGCAGGACTTCGTGCTGAGCGTCGATCAGCCGGAAATCAGCCTGCAGCACGCGACCGAAAGTGCCCTGCGCCATGTGGTGGGTTCCACCGCGATGGACCAGGTGCTGACCGAAGGTCGTGAATTGATGGCCAGCGAGATCAAGGAGCGTCTGCAACGCTTCATGGATACCTATCGCACCGGCATCACCGTCACCCAGGTCAACGTACAGAGCGCAGCGGCACCGCGTGAAGTGCAGGAAGCCTTCGATGACGTGATCCGCGCCCGTGAAGACGAGCAGCGTTCGCGCAACCAGGCTGAAACCTATGCCAACGGCGTCGTGCCGGAAGCCCGTGGTCAGGCCCAGCGCATCATCGAAGATGCCAACGGCTACCGTGACGAAACTGTCTCGCGCGCCAAGGGTGAGGCCGATCGCTTCACCAAACTGGTCGCCGAGTACCGCAAGGCACCTGAGGTCACCCGCCAGCGTCTGTACCTGGACACCATGCAGGAAGTCTTCAGCAGCACCAGCAAGGTTCTCGTGACCGGCAACAAGAATGGCCAGAGCAATCTGCTGTACTTGCCGCTGGACAAGATGGTCGAAAGTGGTCGCAACACCAGCACTTCGGTGACCGGTGCGGCAGCCACCAGCAATGAAGCGAATGCACGTGCGGCAGCTGATCTGCAGCAACAGCCTGCACGTACCAGGGAGAGTCGCTGATGAGCAATAAATCGCTGATCGCCCTTATTGTCGGCGTCGTCGTGGCGATCGCAGCCTGGAACTGCTTCTACATCGTGGCTCAGACCGAGCGTGCGGTGTTGCTGCAGTTCGGTCGCGTGGTTCAGACCGATGTTCAGCCGGGCCTGCATGTGAAAGTGCCTTACGTTAACCAGGTGCGCAAGTTCGACTCGCGCCTGATGACGCTGGATGCGCCGACACAACGCTTCCTGACGCTGGAAAAGAAAGCAGTCATGGTCGATGCCTACGCCAAGTGGCGCGTGAAGGACGCTGAGCGTTACTACACCGCGACTTCCGGCCTCAAGCAGATTGCTGACGAGCGTCTTTCCCGTCGTCTGGAGTCGGGCCTGCGTGACCAGTTTGGTAAACGCACGCTGCACGAAGTGGTCTCGGGTGAGCGCGATGCGCTGATGACCGATATCACCGCTTCGCTGAACAAGATGGCGGAAAAAGAGCTGGGCATCGAAGTGGTCGATGTTCGGGTCAAGGCCATCGATCTGCCGAAAGAAGTAAACCGCAGTGTGTTCGAGCGTATGAGCTCCGAGCGTGAGCGTGAAGCTCGCGAGCACCGCGCCAAGGGTAACGAGCTGGCAGAAGGCATTCGTGCCGACGCCGATCGTCAACGCCGCGTGCTGCTGGCTGAAGCCTATCGTGAATCCGAAGAGGTTCGCGGTGATGGTGATGCCCAGGCCGCTGCGATCTACTCCAAGGCCTACGGCCAGGATCAGGAGTTCTACGGTTTCTACCGTAGCCTGCGTGCCTACCGTGAAAGCTTCGCGAACAAATCCGACGTCATGGTCCTGGACCCAAGCAGCGACTTCTTCCGTTACCTGGAAAAAGCCAAGCCTTGATACGACGTTGACCTGAATCATCCCCCGCCTGGCGGCTAAAGCCTCGGGCGGGGTGATCCTTTGGGAAAACGTGTGTATGATGCGGCAGCCGGGAAATTCCCGGCTTTTTTGCGTCTGCACGTTTGATTGCTGTTGTTTATGCAGGCGCCCGAGTTGAATGACTCGACAGGTTTTTCGAGGAAAGTGATTGGCGAAGCTTATTTTCAGGCTTTTCGCCGCGTTGTTTATGGGTGGCTTGTAAACAAAGCCGATCATTTTCTGCTTCACTCAAGGCTCGCCCATAGGCTTGCCGCCCGGACCATAGGGGAATGGCGTAATGGCAACGGTAGACCGCTGGCTGCTGCCAGATGGCATCGAAGAAGTACTGCCACCGGAAGCGGCGCGCATTGAAGTCGCGCGTCGTCAGGTGTTGGATCTGTTCCAGAGCTGGGGTTACGAGTTTGTCGTGACTCCCCATATCGAGTACCTGG
This sequence comes from Pseudomonas sp. BF-RE-21, assembly GCF_019947305.1. NCBI lineage: Bacteria > Pseudomonadati > Pseudomonadota > Gammaproteobacteria > Pseudomonadales > Pseudomonadaceae > Pseudomonas > Pseudomonas sp. BF-RE-21. The sequence continues at coordinate 47,277 of NZ_JAGYGF010000020.1, forward strand.
AATCCTTGCTGACCGGCGCGGGCCAGGACCTCGATCTGCGTACCTTCAAGGTCATCGACCCGCAATCGGGCCGGCAGATGGGTTTCCGTGCCGACATCACGCCGCAAGTGGCGCGCATCGATGCGCATACCCTGCGTCGCGAAGGTCCGAGCCGTCTGTGCTATGCCGGCAGCGTGCTGCACGCTCAGCCACGCGCCTTGTCGTCCTCGCGCAGCCCGATTCAACTGGGCGCCGAGTTGTACGGCGATGCCAGCCCGAGCAGCGACGTGGAAGTCATCAGCCTGATGCTGGCCATGCTGCAACTGGCCGACGTGCCGGAAGTGCACATGGATCTCGGTCATGTCGGCATCTACCGTGGCCTGGCCCGCGCGGCCGGCTTGTCCGGTGAAGTTGAACAACAGTTGTTCGATGCGTTGCAACGCAAGGCCATCGACGAGGTCATTACCTTGACCGAAGGTTTGCCTGCCGATCTGTCGGGCATGCTGCGTGCGTTGGTCGACCTGTGTGGCGGCCGTGAAGTGTTGAGCGCTGCTCGCGAGCGTCTGGCGAATGCGCCGGCGCCGGTTTTGGCGGCACTGGACGATTTGCTGGCGATTGCCGAGCGTTTGTCCGTGCGTTTCCCGGAACTGCCGCTGTACTTCGACCTGGGCGAGTTGCGCGGCTATCACTACCACACCGGTGTGGTGTTCGCGGTGTTCGTGCCGGGCGTTGGTCAGTCCATCGCTCAGGGCGGTCGTTACGATGACATCGGCGCTGACTTCGGTCGCGCTCGTCCGGCAACCGGTTTCTCTACCGATTTGAAAACCCTGGTGACCCTGGGGCGTGCTGAAATCGAGCTACCGTCTGGCGGTATCTGGATGCCTGACAGTACGGATGCAGCACTCTGGCAGCAGGTTTGCCAGTTGCGCAGTGAGGGTCAGCGTGTCGTTCAGGCATTGCCTGGGCAACCTTTGGCCGCCGCCCGTGAAGCGGACTGCGACCGGCAATTGATTCAGCAGAACGGGCTTTGGCAAGTATCGCCACTGGCTTCTTGAGTTTTCCTGCCGGCCCTTGGCCGGCACCAAGTTTGCGCGAATGAGGACAAGTGTTATGGGTAAGAATGTCGTAGTCCTGGGCACCCAATGGGGTGATGAGGGCAAAGGCAAGATCGTTGATCTGCTGACCGAACATGCTGCCGCCGTAGTGCGCTACCAGGGTGGCCACAACGCTGGTCACACCCTTGTGATCGATGGCGAAAAAACCGTCTTGCACCTGATCCCGTCGGGCGTGCTGCGCGAAGGCGTGCAGTGCCTGATCGGTAACGGCGTGGTGGTTGCTCCCGACGCTCTGCTGCGGGAAATCATCAAGCTGGAAGAGAAAGGCGTACCGGTGCGTGAGCGTCTGCGTATCAGCCCGTCCTGCCCGCTGATCCTGTCCTTCCACGTTGCGCTGGACCAGGCCCGTGAAAAGGCCCGTGGCGAGCTGAAGATCGGTACGACCGGTCGCGGCATCGGCCCGGCCTACGAAGACAAGGTTGCGCGTCGTGGCCTGCGTGTCGGCGACCTGCTCAACATGCCGCGCTTTGAAGACAAGCTGCGTGAACTGGTGGATTACCACAACTTCATGCTGGTGGGTTACTACAAAGAGCCGGCCATCGAGTTCGAAAAGACCCTGGCTGAATGCAAAGAATACGCTGAGCTGCTCAAGCCGCTGATGCTGGACGTGACTGCCGAGCTGCACGACCTGCGTCGCGCCGGCAAAGACATCATGTTTGAAGGCGCCCAAGGTTCGTTGCTGGACATCGACCACGGCACCTACCCGTACGTGACCAGCTCTAACACCACCGCTGGCGGCGTTGCTACCGGATCGGGTGTTGGTCCGATGTTCTTGGACTACATCCTGGGCATCACCAAGGCTTACACCACGCGTGTAGGTTCGGGTCCGTTCCCGACTGAACTGTTCGACGAAGTCGGCGCGCACCTGGCCAAACAAGGTCACGAGTTCGGTGCGACTACTGGCCGTGCCCGTCGTTGTGGCTGGTTTGACGCTGTTATCCTGCGTCGCGCTATCGATGTGAACAGCATCTCGGGCATCTGCCTGACCAAGCTGGACGTACTCGACGGTCTGGAAACCATCAACATCTGCGTCGGCTACAAAGATGCCGAAGGTAACGCTGTTGCCCCGACTGACGCTGATAGCTACGTGGGTCTGCAGCCTGTGTACGAAGAAGTGCCGGGCTGGACCGAGTCGACCGTGGGTGCCAAAGCCCTGGAAGAGCTGCCAGCTAACGCACGCGCCTACATCAAACGCGTCGAAGAGCTGATCGGTGCGCCGATCGACATTATTTCGACGGGCCCGGACCGCAACGAAACCATCGTTCTGCGTCACCCGTTCGCTTAATAAGTCGTTGATGTAAAAAACAAAGGGCCCTTAATCGGGCCCTTTGTCGTTTATGCCTGTTGGACGGCATGACCTTTGCTGTGATCTTCATTAAGAGCGCGTCTTCTGGCGTGCCATCAATTTAATGGCGTCAATGCAGAGGGATATCAAGTGTCGGCGGTTCTCTCATTGTTACAAAGCCGTCTATTGCGGCCTGTGTTCGTTACCCTTGGTATCGCCCTTTTGGTGCAGGTGCTGGTGGCTGTTGCTCTGACGCGGAGCACAGTGACTGCACTGGAAGCTGATTTGGGTGTGCGCCTGGGTGCCGACAGTCAAAAACTTTCCGGCGAGCTGGAGCAGGCGGGACGTGAAGTCACGTCGAGCCTCGACAACCTCTCCACCAGCACGCGTCAGCGCCTCACGGCCGGTTTGTCCTCGCGGCTGAAGGACGAGCAGGTGCAGCTGCGTGCGACCCTGGAAAAGGACCTGAAGGACTCTGCCAATGATATGGCGCAGCTTCTTGCTTCCGTCGCGCCCCGCGCCATGTGGGACAGTGACGTTCCCACCCTGTCCGAATTCGCCCGCCGGGCTCAGCGCAATCCCAACGTGTTGTTCGTGATCTATGACGACGCAACGGGGCAGCACCTGACGCGCTACCTCAACCGCGAAAACCCGATCAACAAGGCCCTTCTGGAGAAAGGCCAGGGCGAGCGTGCGCTGGATAAAGTGCTGGATGCGGCTAAAAACGATCCATCGGTCTACTACGTCGAAGCCTCGATCAACCCTAATGGCGTGGAAATCGGCAAAGTGTTGATGGGTGTCTCCACCGCCTCGGTGGAAACCGATCTGGTGGCGCTGGACAAGCGTTTCTCTGCACTGATCTCCAGCAGTGATCAACTGGTCGGCGACAGCTTGAAAGGCGCGGCGGCTGATAGCGCCACGGCGATGCGGGCGCGTCTGACGTCTGCTCAGTCCACCGCCTCGGAAATGAAAGCCAACACCACCAGCACCGTGCAGGAAGCCGCGGCGACCTTGCGCTGGCGCATCGGTATGGGCCTGGCACTGGTCGGTTGCGGTGTGCTGCTGTTGCTGGCGGTCGTTTTGGGTCGGCGCGTAGTCAATCGCTTGAAGCTGCTGATTGCCGCGATGGACGACCTGGCGGCGGGCGAGGGCGACCTGACCAAGCGCGTGCAGATCAACAGCAAGGACGAAATCGGCGACATGGCCTCGGCGGTCAATCGCTTTGTGGATAAGTTGCAGCCGATCGTGCGCGAAGCGGGCGATGTGGCCCAGCGTACCGGCGTGGAAATCGGCGCCATGACCCTGCGTAACGCCGGTGCCGATGCGGCGGCGGGCATGCAGCGTGACGAAGTGGCCGAAAGTTTGCGCGCCTTGTCGCAAATGGCTGATGAGGCCCAATCTGAAAGCCACGCAATGCAGGCAGCCTTGAAGCAAGTGGTGGATATCCGTTCGGCCACCGATGAAAACACTCGGACCTCGGCGAAGGTCGGCAGCCTGATCGAAGCGTTGGCTGGGCAAGTCGATACCGGCGCGAAAGTCATCGAACGACTGGCGCAGCAAAGTGAGCAGATTGAAGTGGTGCTGACCGTGATTCACGGGATCGCCGAGCAAACCAACCTGCTGGCACTGAACGCTGCCATTGAAGCGGCGCGTGCCGGTGAAACCGGTCGCGGCTTTGCCGTAGTGGCGGACGAAGTGCGGGCGCTGGCGAGCAAGACCCAGAGTTCCACGGGCGACATTCAGGCGCACATCGTGGCGTTGCAGCAAGGTGCGCGTGAGGCGGTGGAAGTGATCGGCCAGGCCGGGCGTCAGGCCAGCGAGGGTTTGCTGGTGTTGCGTGACAGTGCGCAGTTGCAGCAATCGGTGCAGGTGTCCGTCGAACAGGTGCATGCGGCGATTGGTCTGGCGACGCAAGCAGCGGCCCATCAGGCGCAAGGCGCGCAAGCGGTGCGGGGCCGGGTTGAAACCATTCATGCGCAGGCTGAGAAGGCGGCTCAGGCGGTGGTGGAAACCACGGCTAGCGGTAAAGTGCTGGATGGCCTGGCGGCGCAGCTCAAGGCGAGCCTGGGGCAGTTCCGGGCTTAAGATTTGTATTGGCGGGTCTGACGCCTTCGCGGGCAAGCCTCGCTCCTACTTGGATCACGCGATCCATTGTAGGAGCGAGGCTTGCCCGCGAAGCTTTTCAACGACTCAAATACATCCGGGTTGTTAACAGGTACACAGGCAGCCCCGACACCAATATCAACAACGCCGCATAAGGCGCCGCCGCCGCAAACTCCACATTCGCGGTATGCGCCCAAACCTCTGTCGCCAGCGTATTGAGCCCGGTCGGACTCAGTAGCAGCGTCGCCGTCAGCTCCTTCATCGCATCCAGAAACACCAGCGCAAACGCCGCGCCCAGCGCCGGGAAGATGATCGGCAGCGTCACCCGGCAAAACGCGCTGAACGACGAGGCGCCCAGCGTTCGAGCCGCCTCTTCCAGCTGCGGAGCAGCCTTGTTCAGTGCCGTGCGAATCGGTGCCTGCGCCAACGGTAGAAACAGCAGCGCATAAGCGATCAGCAGCAACGCCGACGTTTGGTACAGCGCCGGCACATAGTGCAGGGCGAAATACACCAGCGTCAGCGCAATCACCAGCCCTGGCAGTGCATGCAACAGGTACGGCAAGCGCTCGGCCCAGATCGCCAATTGGCCTTTGTAGCGCACCACCAGCAAGCCCACCGGCACCGCCAGCACCAGGCACAGCGCGGCGCCACCCAGCGAAAGCGCGAGGGACGACAGCAGCGCCTCGCTGATCGCCGCCACGGGAAACGCTGCCGACGAACCTACCGCCAGCCAGTACACCAGCATCCCCAGTGGAATGCCGCTGCCGATGATCGCCAGTGCCAGACAGTAAATCTGCCCAACGGCCGCCCAAGGTCCCAGCTGCACCTGTTCCGCCTGTCGCGCCGCGCCCTGGCCGGTGCGCACGTGCCGCCCCTTGCCGCGGGCTCGCAGCTCAAGCCACAACAGCATCAGGCACAGCGCGAGCAAAACAGCGGAAAGCATCGCCGCATTGGCATTGCTGAATTCCAGTTCGAATTGCTGATAGATCGCCGTAGTGAACGTCTGCAAGCCAATAATCGACAGCGCGCCGAACTCAACGAGCATGTGCAATGCGATCAGCAGCGAACCGGCGAGCAGCGACGGCCACAGCAGAGGCAGGGTGATCCTGAAAAACACGCCCCAGCGATTCTGCCCGAGCGTGCGCGCGGACTCTTCAAGCGAGGGATCGAGATTGCGCAGGGTCGCCGCCACCGGCAGAAAAATCAGCGGGTACTTGGACAGGGTCATTACCAGAATCGCCCCGCCCAAACCCTCGAAGTGCGCGCTCAGCGAGACCCAGGTAAAGCTGCTGACAAACGCCGGCACCGCAAACGGCAAGCACAGGATCACGCCCCACAAGCGTCGGCCTGGCAGATTGCTGCGTTCCAGCAGCCAGGCCAGCGACAAACCGATCACGCCACAGGCGACCGTTACGCCGACCATCAGCTCCAGGGTGTTGCGCAGCAAGCCAAACACGTAGGGCCGCCACAGCAAATGCAGTGCCTGGGCCCAACCGGCCTGCCAGGTCTTGAGCCCGACATACACCAGCGGCAATACGCTGAGCAGTACCAACAGCAAAACCGGCAGCAGCAGCCAGATCGACGGCCGCTTGCGCCGTGGCACGTAGCTTCCGCGCATGGCTGGTGCAGATAGCGGTGCGCTCATCAGTTCAAGCCAACGTCGCGTTCCAGGTCCAGGGCTTCTTCGGCGTTGCCGAGGTCGGCTGGCGTGACTTTCGGTGCTTCAAGCTCGCTGAACGGCTTGAGGCCGCGGTCCGATTCCATGCCCTTGTGCAGCGGGTATTCGGCGGTGGTCTGGGTGATCACGCGCTGACCTTCTTCGCTGGCCATGTAGGCGAGGAATTGCTGGGCTTCCTTTGGGTGTTTGCTGGACTTCAGCACGGCAGCGCTGGAAACGGTGATCAACCCGCCGACGTCGCCGCCAGTGAAGTAATGCAGTTTCGAGTCGAGCTGGCCTTTTTCGCGTTGCAGGGCGAACCAGTAGTAGTTGTTCACCAGCACGGTCGCGACTTCGCCGTTCTCCACGGCTTTCAGGGCGACCATGTTGTTGCTGTAGGTCTTGCCGAATGCGCGCAAGCCGGTCAGCCATTCTTCAGCTGCATCCATGCCGTGCACTTTGATGATTGCCACGGCCTGTTCCTGGAACGCGCCGCTGGTGGGCACGAAGCCAACCTTGCCTTGCCATTTCGGGTCGGAGAATTCCATCACCGATTTGGGCAGGTCTTTTTCATCGATCAGTTTGGGGTTGAACGCAACCACGCGTACTCGTGCGGTGATGCCGATCCAGGTGCCATTGCCGGCGACGTAGTCTTTCGGCAGAACGGCGAGGGTGGCGGCATCGGTTGGCGCCAGCAGGCCTTGCTCGCCGAGTTTGTTCAGCGGTGGCGATTCTTCGGTGTAGATCACATCGGCCGGGGAGCGATCGCCTTCTTCGACGATCTGGCTGGCAAGCTGGTTGCTGCTGCCTTTGCGCACGTTGACGTGGATGCCGGTCTTGGCTTCGAAAGCTTTGGCGACGGCGTCGCCGACTTCCTTGTGTTGACCGTTATAGAGTGTCAGGGAAACTGGATCAGCAGCCTGGGTGAGGGGAGTAGCGATGGCCAGGCCGAGCAGGGTGATGGTCAGGCCGCGGCGCAGGGTATTTCGAAACATCATTCGCAGGGTTCCTCACTGTCGCATTGCAAAAACTTGCAACAATGATAAACGATATTGTTTCTCAAGTGCGCCTTGCGGAGTGTGGCCTGACTCCTGTAGGAGCGAGCCTGCTCGCGATGGACGTGAACGATGACGCGTGTTGTCTGGCTAAACGGGGCGCCTGTGAGTTCATCGCGAGCAGGCTCGCTCCTACAGGGGTTGTGTGGTTTTTCGAATGCCAGAAACGCAAAAACCCGCTTTCGCGGGTTTTTGTGAAATTCCAGAGCAAGCTCTGAAATTTGAATTGGTGCCCAGAAGAAGACTCGAACTTCCACGACCGTAAGGTCACCAGCACCTGAAGCTGGCGTGTCTACCAATTTCACCATCTGGGCATAATCTTCAGCGTTGCCGCTGTTGATGTGGCGCACTATACGGAGAGCAGTTTGATCTGTAAACCCCTGATTTGGTTTTAATAAATCAGAACCGCAGAATGCAAAAAACCCGCTTTCGCGGGTTTTTGTGCGAGCCTTGAAATTGATCTAATCTCAAGCTCTGAATTGGTGCCCAGAAGAAGACTCGAACTTCCACGACCTTGCGGTCACCAGCACCTGAAGCTGGCGTGTCTACCAATTTCACCATCTGGGCAGTATCGGCAACGTCTCCGTCGTCGATGGCGCGCACTATACGGAGCGTCTTTTTAACTGTAAACCCCCAGCGTCAAAAAAACCTGGAAAATTTTACCAGCGGCATTTAAATCAGCTTTGCGCTGTCGATAAAGGGCTTTAGATGGGCTCTCGTAGCCTGAAATTTCCCGTTTCATTACGCCTATGCCAAACTAACCCGCATATAGACAAGGTGAAAACTCTCTAATGGCCGATTGGCAGTCCCTCGATCCCGAGGCCGCTCGTGAAGCGGAAAAATATGAAAACCCTATTCCTAGCCGCGAACTGATCCTTCAGCACCTTGCTGATCGGGGTTCGCCTGCTAACCGCGAGCAACTGGTCGAAGAGTTTGGTCTGATCACAGAAGACCAGATCGAAGCCCTGCGCCGCCGCCTGCGCGCCATGGAGCGCGACGCTCAACTCATCTATACCCGTCGTGGCACGTATGCGCCGGTGGACAAGCTCGACCTGATCCTGGGCCGCATCAGCGGTCACCGTGACGGCTTCGGCTTCCTGGTCCCGGACGACGGCAGTGACGACCTGTTCATGAGCCCGGCGCAAATGCGTCTGGTGTTCGATGGCGACCGTGCCCTGGCCCGTGTTTCCGGTCTGGACCGTCGCGGTCGTCGCGAAGGCATGATCGTCGAAGTGGTGTCCCGCGCTCACGAAACCATCGTCGGCCGTTACTTCGAAGAGGGCGGTATCGGCTTCGTGGTGGCGGACAATCCGAAGATCCAGCAAGAAGTGCTGGTTACGCCGGGGCGCAATGCCAACGCCAAAGTCGGTCAGTTCGTCGAAGTGAAGATCACTCACTGGCCGACGCCACGCTTCCAGCCGCAAGGCGACGTGGTCGAAGTCGTGGGCAACTACATGGCGCCGGGCATGGAAATCGATGTCGCCCTGCGCACTTACGATATTCCGCACGTCTGGCCTGAAGCGGTCTTGAAAGAAGCCGCCAAGCTCAAGCCGGAAGTCGAAGAGAAAGACAAAGAGAAGCGCATCGACCTGCGCCATCTGCCGTTCGTGACCATCGACGGTGAAGATGCGCGCGACTTCGATGACGCGGTCTACTGCGAAGCCAAACCGGGCAAGCTGCGCCTGTTCTCCGGTGGCTGGAAGTTGTACGTGGCGATTGCCGACGTTTCCAGCTACGTGAAAATCGGTTCCGCGCTGGACAACGAATCCCAGGTTCGCGGCAACTCCGTTTACTTCCCGGAGCGCGTAGTGCCGATGCTGCCTGAGCAGCTGTCCAACGGCCTGTGCTCGCTGAATCCACATGTCGATCGTCTGGCCATGGTCTGCGAGATGACCATCTCCAAATCCGGCGAGATGACCGACTACTGCTTCTACGAAGCGGTGATTCACTCCCATGCCCGTCTGACCTATAACAAGGTCAGCACCATGTTGGAGACGCCGAAAGTTACCGAGGCTCGCCAGCTTCGCGGCGAATACACCGACGTTCTGCCACACCTCAAGCAGCTGTATTCGCTGTACAAGGTGCTGCTGGCGGCCCGTCATGTGCGTGGCGCGATCGATTTCGAAACGCAGGAAACCCGGATCATCTTCGGTTCCGAGCGCAAGATTGCCGAAATCCGTCCGACCGTGCGTAACGATGCACACAAGCTGATCGAGGAATGCATGCTGGCGGCCAACGTGGCCACTGCCGAATTCCTGAAGAAGCACGAAATTCCTGCGCTGTATCGCGTCCACGATGGTCCGCCACCGGAGCGTCTGGAAAAACTGCGCGCCTTCCTTGGTGAGCTCGGCCTGTCCCTGCACAAAGGCAAGGACGGCCCGTCGCCGAAGGATTACCAGGCCTTGCTGGCAAGCATCAAGGACCGTCCGGATTTCCACCTGATCCAGACCGTCATGCTGCGTTCGCTGAGTCAGGCGGTGTACAGCGCTGATAACCAGGGCCACTTCGGCCTGAATTACGAAGCCTATACCCACTTCACTTCGCCGATCCGCCGCTACCCGGACTTGCTCACGCACCGGGCGATCCGCAGCGTCATTCATTCGAAAATGGACACCCCGCACGTTCGCCGTGCTGGCGCGATGACCATTCCGAAGGCGCGCATCTATCCGTACGACGAAGCCGCGCTGGAGCAACTCGGCGAGCAGTGCTCGATGAGCGAGCGCCGTGCCGACGAAGCGACCCGCGACGTGGTGAACTGGCTCAAGTGCGAGTTCATGAAAGACCGCGTGGGCGAGTCGTTCCCGGGTGTGATCACCGCCGTGACCGGTTTTGGTCTGTTCGTCGAGCTGACCGATATCTATGTCGAAGGCCTGGTGCACGTCACCGCGCTGCCGGGCGATTACTACCACTTCGACCCTGTGCATCACCGCCTCGCCGGTGAGCGCACCGGTCGCAGCTTCCGCCTTGGCGACACCGTTGAAGTGCGCGTCATGCGCGTCGACCTCGACGAGCGCAAGATCGACTTCGAGATGGCTGAAAAAACCATCAGCGCACCGATCGGCCGCAAAAAACGCGGGACTGAAACCGCTGCACCTGCTGGCAAGACTGCAGCAGAGCCGGCGCCGGCGAAAACCGGTCGTCGTCCTGCCAAGGAAAAAGCAGTCGAAGCCTATCGCCCAAGCGATGCGGCAGCGAAAAATGCTGAGCTGCGCAAAAGCCGTGAAATGAAGCAGGCGTTGCTGTCTGAAGCGAAAAGCGGTGGTAAAGCGGCGTCTGGGGGAAAGACCGGACGGTCGGCGCCTGACAAGGCTCCCGGCAGCAAGCCGAGCAAACACCGTAAAGGCCCGCCGAAAGCGGGCTCGGCCCCAGCCAAAAGCGGCGGGGCGCGTAAACCTAAGGCCAAGTCATGAGTCAGTTGGAAAAAATCTACGGCGTGCATGCGGTAGAAGCATTGCTGCGTCACCACCCGAAACGCGTCAAGCAGATCTGGCTGGCGGAAGGCCGCAGTGATCCGCGGGTTCAGACGCTGATCGCGCTCGCGGCCGAAAACCGCGTGGCCGTCGGCAATGCCGAACGTCGCGAGCTGGATGCCTGGGTTGAAGGCGTGCACCAGGGCGTGGTGGCGGATGTGAGTCCGAGCCAGGTCTGGGGCGAGGCAATGCTCGACGAGCTGCTCGATCGCACCGATGGTGCACCGCTGTTGCTGGTGCTCGACGGCGTGACCGATCCGCACAACCTTGGCGCTTGCCTGCGTTCGGCCGATGCGGCCGGTGCGCTGGCGGTGATCGTGCCGAAAGACAAGTCGGCCACGCTGACCCCGACGGTACGAAAGGTTGCGTGTGGCGCAGCGGAAGTGATTCCTTTGGTCGCCGTAACCAACCTGGCGCGCACCCTGGAAAAACTCAAGCAGCGCGGCTTGTGGGTCGTCGGTACGGCGGGCGAAGCCGAGCAGAGCCTGTATCAGCAAGACATGACCGGGCCGACCATCCTGATCATGGGTGCGGAAGGCAGCGGCATGCGTCGCCTGACCCGCGATCTTTGCGACTACCTGGTGCACCTGCCGATGACTGGCAGTGTCAGCAGTCTCAATGTTTCCGTGGCGACCGGCGTCTGCCTGTTCGAGGCCCAGCGCCAGCGCAGCGTAAAAGCCGCCACTGGCAAGAAGCCCTGACACTCCCTTGTAGGAGCCGGCTTGCTGGCGATCCAAGCGCCACGGTACTTCTGAAGCACCGCGTTGCCTGAATCGCCAGCAAGCCGGCTCCTACAGGTATGGGGTAATTGGTGGTTGTTCAAATAATCACCAATTGCCTTGCACCTCTTCTGTCCCTTCTCTACAATTGCGCCCCTTGCTGTGACGGCAGGCACGCATGTGTCTATCGCAGGCAAGTCCATAAGTGTCATTCACTCCTTGTCTGACCGCTTTTGAGCGGCAGGCTACAACCCGTAAGGAGCATTCATGCGTCATTACGAAATCATCTTTTTGGTCCACCCGGATCAAAGCGAGCAAGTCGGCGGCATGGTTGAGCGTTACACCAAGCTGATCGAAGAAGACGGCGGCAAAATCCACCGTCTGGAAGATTGGGGCCGTCGTCAACTGGCCTACGCAATCAACAATGTTCACAAGGCTCACTACGTGATGCTGAACGTTGAGTGCACTGGCAAGGCCCTGGCCGAGCTGGAAGACAACTTCCGCTACAACGATGCAGTGATCCGTAACCTGGTCATCCGTCGCGAAGAAGCCGTTACCGGCCAATCCGAGATGCTCAAGGCTGAAGAAAACCGCAGTGAGCGCCGTGAGCGTCGCGACCGTCCTGAGCACTCCGACGCCGAAGGCGTTGATGGTGATGACAGCGACAACAGCGATAACGCTGACGAGTAATCCACGGACCTTTTGAGGAGCCTATTACATGGCACGTTTCTTCCGTCGTCGTAAATTCTGCCGCTTCACCGCTGAAGACGTGAAAGAGATCGATTACAAAGATCTCAACACTCTGAAAGCCTACGTATCCGAGACCGGCAAAATCGTTCCAAGCCGCATCACCGGTACCAAAGCTCGTTATCAGCGTCAGCTGGCCACCGCTATCAAGCGCGCCCGCTTCCTGGCCCTGCTGGCCTACACCGACAGCCACGGCCGCTGAGACCGGGCAGTCGACACGTAGCAAAGGATTGAATGCATGCGTGCCATAGCTGAGTTCATCATGCGCGGCCGTATGCAGGCCACTCTCGTAGTGGCCGGATGCGCAACATTGCCGTTGTTGTATTGGTTGGGTGCTGCCGCTGGATGCCTAGTGCTCCTGCGGCGCGGATTGAAGGACGCCCTTGGCGTACTTGCTCTGGGACTGCTGCCGGCGTTGATCTGGTGGCTTTACTCCGATGACCCACGGGCACTTCTGGTGCTGCTGGGGTCTTCGAGCCTTGCGTTGGTTTTGCGCGCAAGCGAGTCCTGGAACCGCGTGCTGCTGGTCAGCATAGCGATGGGAGTGGTGTTTGCAGTGGTGCTGGGGACAGTTTTTGCTCCCCAAATCGAGATGCTGGCGCAGGCCTTGATAAAGGTCATGCCGTCGCTACTCGGTGATGTCTACCAGAAGTTGTCGGTAGACGAGCAAGCGCATTTTGCGTCCCTGATTGCACCGGTCCTGACTGGCCTGATTGCGGCCTTGTTGCAAATCGTCAGTGTGCTGAGCCTGATTGTCGGGCGCTACTGGCAGGCGTTGTTGTACAACCCGGGTGGTTTTGGTCGCGAATTTCGCGCCATCCGATTCCCGCTGGGGCTGGCGATGTTACTGCTGGCGTTCATGCTTCTGGGGCCGAACATCGGCCCGCAGATGGCCATGTTGACGCCGTTGTGCAGTGTACCGCTGGTGTTCGCCGGGCTGGCCCTGATTCACGGGCTGGTGGCGCAAAAGCGACTGGCCAGATTCTGGCTGGTGGGGTTGTACGTCACGCTGTTGCTGTTCATGCAGCTGATCTATCCGTTGCTGGTGGTCCTGGCCATCGTCGACAGCCTGATTGATTTTCGCGGTCGTTCGACGCCGAAAGACGTCGATAGCGCGAACGGTGAAGGTTAAAAGTTAAGAGGATTTTCACATGCAACTGATCCTTCTGGAAAAAGTCACCAACCTGGGCAACCTGGGTGACAAAGTAAACGTTAAGGCTGGTTACGGTCGTAACTACCTGCTGCCTTACGGCAAAGCTACCGCCGCGACCCCAGCCAACCTGGCTGCGTTCGAAGAGCGTCGTGCTGAGCTGGAAAAAGCCGCAGCAGACCGTAAAACTTCGGCTGAAAGCCGTGCCGCCCAACTGGCTGAGCTGGAAGTGACTATCACTGCCACCGCTGGTGACGAAGGCAAGCTGTTCGGTTCGATCGGTACTCACGACATCGCTGATGCACTGACCGCCTCTGGCGTTGAAGTTGCAAAAAGCGAAGTTCGTCTGCCGAACGGCACCATCCGCAACGTAGGCGAATTCGACGTAGCCGTGCACCTGCACGCCGAAGTTGAAGCCACCGTACGCGTTGTCGTGGTAGCAGCTTAAGCAGCACTTGTCGGCTGGCACCCTCGGGTGCTTGCCGGTAACATCGGGCACGATCCTGTTTACAGGTCGTGCCCTTTGTCTTTCTGCAGTTCCTGATTTTCACAACTATTCAAGTGGCCATGAACGATATCTCCGCTCCCGAGCAATACGATCTGCAAACCGCTTCCCTGAAGGTGCCGCCGCATTCCATCGAGGCCGAACAGGCCGTGCTCGGTGGTCTGATGCTGGACAACAACGCCTGGGAGCGCGTGCTTGATCAAGTCTCCGACGGCGATTTCTATCGACATGACCACCGCCTGATTTTCCGCGCGATCGCCAAACTCGCCGACCAGAACTCCCCGATCGACGTCGTGACCCTTGCCGAGCAATTGGACAAGGAAGGTCAGACCTCGCAGGTCGGTGGCCTCGGTTACCTCGGTGAACTGGCGAAAAACACGCCGTCCGTCGCCAACATCAAGGCGTATGCGCAGATCGTTCGCGCGCGAGCGACGTTGCGGCAGTTGATCGGCATCGCCACCGAGATTGCCGACAGCGCCTTCAACCCGGAAGGTCGCACGGCTGAAGAGATTCTCGACGAAGCCGAGCGGCAGATCTTCCAGATCGCCGAGGCCCGGCCTAAAACCGGCGGCCCGGTGAGCGTCAATGACCTGCTGACCAAGGCCATCGACCGCATCGACACCTTGTTCAACACCGATAACGCCATCACTGGCTTGTCCACCGGTTACACCGACCTCGACGAGAAGACCAGCGGCCTGCAGCCGGCCGACTTGATCATCGTCGCCGGCCGTCCGTCGATGGGTAAAACCACCTTTGCGATGAACCTGGTGGAAAACGCCGTGTTGCGCAGCGACAAGTGCGTACTGGTTTACTCGCTCGAGATGCCAGGCGAATCGCTGATCATGCGTATGTTGTCGTCCCTCGGTCGTATCGATCAGACCAAGGTCCGTGCCGGTCGCCTGGACGACGACGATTGGCCGCGCCTGACATCGGCGGTCAACCTGCTCAACGACCGCAAGCTGTTCATCGACGATACGGCGGGCATCAGCCCGTCGGAAATGCGCGCGCGGACCCGGCGTCTGGTGCGTGAGCACGGCGATGTCGCCCTGATCATGATCGACTACCTGCAATTGATGCAGATTCCGGGTTCCGGTGGTGACAACCGGACCAACGAGATTTCCGAGATCTCGCGTTCCTTGAAGGCCCTGGCCAAGGAATTCAATTGCCCGGTGGTGGCGCTGTCCCAGCTCAACCGCTCCCTGGAGCAACGACCGAACAAACGGCCGATCAACTCCGACCTCCGGGAATCCGGAGCGATCGAGCAGGATGCCGACGTCATCATGTTCGTTTACCGGGATGAGGTTTATCACCCGGAAACCGAACACAAAGGCATCGCCGAAATCATTATCGGCAAGCAGCGGAACGGCCCGATCGGCACGTCGCGACTGGCGTTCATCGGTAAGTACACCCGCTTCGAAAACCTGGCGCCGGGTAGCTACAACTTCGACGACGAGTAAGTTATTTGTTGTTTTTTTGGGCCCCATCGCCGGCAAGCCGGCTCCTACAATGATTGTGTAGGAGCCGGCTTGCCGGCGATGGGGCCTGATAATTTCCGACCATAACCGTCGGAATTGGTCATTTTTTGTGCTATATTCCGCGCCCGCGATTTTTCATCTCAACACCGGTCATCGTCATGCAAACAGCCAAGCCGTTATTTGACTATCCCAAGTACTGGGCCGAATGCTTCGGTCCAGCGCCATTCCTGCCAATGAGCAGGGAGGAGATGGATCAGCTTGGCTGGGATTCATGCGACATCATCATCGTCACCGGTGATGCCTACGTTGACCATCCGTCGTTCGGCATGGCGATCATCGGCCGGCTGCTGGAGTCCCAGGGCTTCCGCGTCGGGATCATTGCCCAGCCGAACTGGCAGTCCAAAGACGACTTCATGAAGCTCGGCGAGCCGAACCTGTTCTTCGGTGTCGCGGCCGGCAACATGGACTCGATGATCAACCGCTATACCGCCGACAAGAAGATCCGCTCCGACGACGCCTACACCCCCGGTGGCCTGGCGGGCAAACGTCCGGATCGCGCGAGCCTGGTTTACAGCCAGCGCTGCAAGGAAGCCTACAAGAACGTGCCGATCGTACTCGGTGGCATCGAAGCGTCCCTGCGCCGCATCGCCCACTACGACTACTGGCAGGACCGGGTGCGCAACTCGATCCTGATCGACGCCTGCGCCGATATCCTGCTCTACGGCAACGCCGAGCGTGCGATTGTCGAAGTTGCCCAGCGCCTGTCCTACGGTCACAAGATCGAAGACATTACCGATGTGCGCGGCACCGCGTTCATCCGTCGCGATACGCCGAAAGACTGGTACGAAGTCGACTCCACGCGCATCGACCGTCCGGGCAAGATCGACAAGATCATCAACCCGTACGTGAACACCCAGGACACCCAGGCCTGCGCCATCGAGCAGGAAAAGGGGCCGGTTGAAGACCCGAGCGAAGCCAAAGTCGTACAGATCCTGGCCAGCCCGAAAATGACCCGCGACAAGACGGTGATCCGTCTGCCGTCGGTCGAGAAGGTCCGTGGCGATGCGGTGCTTTACGCTCACGCCAACCGCGTGCTTCACCTGGAAACCAACCCGGGCAACGCCCGCGCGCTGGTGCAGAAGCACGGCGAAGTCGACGTCTGGTTCAACCCGCCGCCGATTCCGATGACCACCGAAGAAATGGACTACGTGTTCGGCATGCCTTACGCACGTATTCCACACCCGGCGTACGGCAAGGAAAAAATCCCTGCCTACGACATGATCCGCTTCTCGGTGAACATCATGCGTGGCTGCTTCGGCGGCTGCACCTTCTGCTCGATCACCGAGCACGAAGGCCGGATCATCCAGAACCGTTCCGAAGAGTCGATCATTCGCGAAATCGAAGAGATCCGCGACAAGGTGCCAGGTTTCACCGGCGTCATTTCCGACCTCGGCGGCCCGACCGCGAACATGTACCGCATCGCGTGCAAGAGCCCGGAAATCGAATCCGCGTGCCGCAAGCCATCGTGCGTGTTCCCAGGCATTTGCCCGAACCTGAACACCGACCACTCGTCGCTGATCCAGCTGTATCGCAGCGCCCGTGCGTTGCCGGGTGTGAAGAAGATTTTGATCGCGTCCGGTCTGCGCTACGACCTCGCGGTCGAGTCGCCGGAATACGTCAAGGAGCTGGTGACCCACCACGTCGGTGGTTACTTGAAGATCGCCCCGGAACACACCGAGGAAGGTCCGCTCAATCAGATGATGAAACCGGGCATCGGCAGCTATGACAAGTTCAAGCGCATGTTCGAGAAGTACTCCAAGGAAGCCGGGAAAGAGCAGTACCTGATTCCGTACTTCATCGCCGCTCACCCGGGCACGACCGACGAAGACATGATGAACCTGGCCCTGTGGCTCAAGGGCAACGGCTTCCGTGCCGACCAGGTGCAGGCGTTCTACCCGTCGCCGATGGCCACCGCCACCGCGATGTACCACTCGGGCAAGAACCCGCTGCGCAAGGTCACTTACAAGAGCGACGCCGTGACCATCGTCAAGAGCGAAGAGCAGCGTCGTCTGCACAAGGCGTTCTTGCGTTACCACGACCCGAAAGGCTGGCCGATGCTGCGTGAAGCGCTGACCCGCATGGGCCGCGCCGACCTGATCGGGCCGGGCAAGAACCAGTTGATCCCGCTGCATCAGCCAGCGAGCGACAGCTACCAGAGCGCCCGTCGCAAGAACTCGACGCCGGCCGGCAGTCACAAGGTCGCGGGTGAGAAGACCACCAAGATCCTGACCCAGCACACCGGTCTGCCACCACGTGCCAGCGATGGCGGTAACCCGTGGGACAAGCGTGAACAGGCCAAGGCAGCGGCATTTGCCCGCAACCAGCAGGCGGCCAAGGAGCGCAAGGATGCCGCCAAAGGCAAAGGGCCGAAGCCTGCGCGCAAGCCGGTTGTGCCGCGCTAAACCGCACTTGAGCTGAACAGAACGCCAACCTTCGGGTTGGCGTTTTTGTGTGCGGCAACCAAGCGGGCGTTTTCAGAGTCAGATAATGGGTTGTAGCTATTGGCCTCATCGCGAGCAGGCTCGCTCCCACAGGTTCTTCTTTGGATGCAGAATTTGTGAACGACAGAGATCATTGTGGGAGCGAGCCTGCTCGCGATGAGGCCACTACAGCCGCAGCCAACTCCAGCTGACAGCCCACTGGTCGCCACATTTGCGTGCAACGCCCCCAAAGCAATTTCCTGCATCGCCCGATTTTGGTGCTGTACTGCCTCAAGCAACCGGAGAAAGCGCCAGCGCCACTGGATGGCATAAGTCTTGCGCGCTTTCGATAACGCTTAAGGCTCGCAGGAGGCACGCCGTGTCGATTCATGTCGCATTGCACCACGTCACGCATTACCGCTACGACCGCGCTGTCGAGCTCGGTCCGCAGATTGTTCGCCTGCGCCCGGCCGCCCACAGCCGTACGCGGATACTGTCGTATGCGCTGAAAGTCTCGCCCGAGCAGCACTTCATTAACTGGCAGCAGGACCCCCAAGGTAATTACCTGGCGCGTCTGGTGTTCCCGGAGAAAACCGGGGAACTGCGGATCGAGGTCGATCTGCTGGCGGAAATGGCCGTATTCAATCCGTTCGACTTCTTCCTCGAACCCTACGCGGAAAAAATCCCGTTTGCCTACGCCGCGGACGAGCGCAAGGAACTGGCGCCGTACCTGGAAACCCTGCCGCTGACGCCTAAATTCAAGGCCTATCTGGACGGCATCGACCGCACGCCGCTGCCCAGCGTGGATTTCCTCGTCGCGCTCAATCAGCGCCTGAGCGAGGACATCGGTTACCTAATCCGCATGGAGCCGGGCGTGCAAACGCCCGAACACACCCTCGAACATGCCTCCGGTTCCTGTCGCGACTCGGCGTGGCTGCTGGTGCAGCTGCTGCGTAACCTGGGTCTGGCGGCGCGTTTTGTCTCCGGTTATCTGATTCAACTGACCGCCGACGTCAAAAGCCTCGACGGCCCGTCGGGCACCGAAGTGGATTTCACCGATTTGCACGCCTGGTGCGAGGTCTATTTACCCGGTGCCGGCTGGATCGGCCTGGACGCGACCTCAGGCCTGTTTGCCGGTGAAGGACACATTCCGTTGGCGTGTAGTCCCGATCCGGGCTCTGCGGCACCGATCAGTGGCCTGGTGGAACCGTGCGAGTGCGAATTCACCCACGAAATGTCCGTTGAGCGGATTTGGGAGGCGCCGCGCGTCACCAAGCCCTACACCGAAGATCAGTGGCTGGCGATCCAGGCGCTGGGCCGACAGATCGATGCCGACCTGCTGGAAGGCGACGTACGCCTGACCATGGGCGGCGAGCCGACCTTCGTCTCCATCGACGATCCGGACGGCGCCGAGTGGAACACCGCCGCGCTGGGGCCAGACAAGCGGCGTTTGTCCGCCGAGCTGTTCCAGCGCATGCGCAAACATTACGCACCCAAAGGACTGGTGCATTTCGGTCAAGGCAAGTGGTACCCCGGCGAGCAACTGCCGCGCTGGTCGCTGAACTGCTACTGGCGCCGCGATGGCGTGCCGATCTGGCACAACAGCGCGCTGATTGCCGATGAGCAGGAAGACTACGGTGCCGATGGTGAACTGGCCGGGCGTTTTCTGGCGAGTGTCGCCGAACGCCTGAAAATTCCGACACGCTTTGTGTTCCCAGCCTACGAAGACAATTTCTATTACCTCTGGCGCGAAGGCACTTTGCCGCTGAATGTCAGCGCCGAAGATTCGCGTCTGGAAGAACCCTTGGAGCGTGCGCGACTGCGCAAAGTCTTCAGTCAGGGACTGGATAAAGTGATCGGCCAGGTGTTGCCATTGGCGCGCACCGCCAAGGGCGATCAGTGGCAAAGCGGTCGCTGGTACCTGCGCGACGAGCACTGCCGGTTGGTGCCGGGGGATTCGCCACTGGGTTATCGCTTGCCGCTGGGCTCGCAGCCGTGGGTGAAAGCCGCCGAGTATCCCTTTATCTATCCCAACGACCCCAATCAGGAATTCCCGGCGCTCCCGGATACTCAGCAGTTGAGCCGCCCCGCCACCGCGGCCGAAGCGGTCGAGCGTGATCTGGAAATCGACGAATCCGCCGATTGGCTGACACGCACCGCGTTCTGCGCCGAGGCGCGGGAGGGGCGGTTGTACTTGTTCATGCCGCCGCTGGAGCGGGTCGAGGATTATCTGGAGCTGGTCACTGCAATCGAAGCCACGGCTGAGGAGTTGCATTGTCCGGTGCTGCTGGAAGGCTATGAACCGCCAAGCGATCCGCGCCTGAGCAACTTCCGCATCACCCCGGACCCGGGCGTGATCGAGGTCAACGTGCAGCCGTCCGCCACCTGGGATGAACTGGTGGAGCGCACCGAGTTTCTCTACGAAGAAGCGCGTCAGACGCGGCTGACCACTGAAAAATTCATGATCGACGGCCGACACACCGGCACTGGCGGCGGTAACCATTTCGTACTGGGCGGTGCGACACCGGCCGACTCACCGTTTCTGCGCCGTCCCGATCTGCTGCGCAGCCTGATCAGTTACTGGCATAACCACCCGTCGTTGTCCTACCTGTTTTCCGGATTGTTCATCGGCCCGACGTCCCAGGCACCGCGCGTCGATGAAGCGCGCAACGATGCGTTGTACGAGCTGGAAATCGCCTTCGCCCAGATGCCTGAACCCGGCGAAGAATGCGCGCCGTGGCTGGTCGACCGGCTGCTGCGCAACCTGTTGATTGACGTGACGGGTAACACTCATCGCGCCGAATTCTGCATCGACAAGCTTTATTCACCCGATGGCGCAACGGGACGCCTTGGTTTGCTGGAGTTGCGCGCTTTTGAAATGCCGCCCCATGCGCGCATGAGCCTGGCTCAGCAGTTGTTGCTGCGAGCGCTGGTTGCGCGGTTCTGGCGCGAGCCTTACGCGCCGCCGAAACTGGCGCGCTGGGGCACGGAATTGCACGACCGGTTCCTGTTGCCACACTTTATCGAGCAGGATTTCGCTGATGTGATCGTCGACCTCAATGCCGCGGGTTATCCGGTGCGGGCCGAGTGGTTCGCCGCGCATCTGGAGTTTCGCTTTCCCAAGGTCGGCGATTACGCCGTCAGCGGCATCGAACTGGAAGTGCGTCAGGCGCTGGAGCCTTGGCATGTACTGGGCGAGGAGGGCGCGGTCGGCGGCACGGTGCGCTACGTGGATTCATCCCTGGAGCGCTTGCAGGTGAAACTCACCGGCCTGGCACCGCAGCGCTATTTGCTGACCTGCAACGGCGTTCCGGTGCCTTTGCAACCGACCGGTCGGGTTGGCGAGTTCGTCGCAGGCGTGCGCTTTCGTGCCTGGCAACCGGCCAACTGTCTGCAACCGACGATCCCGGTCCATGCACCGCTGGTGTTCGACCTGCTCGACACCTGGATGCAGCGTTCGCTGGGGGGGTGTCAGTACCACGTCGCCCATCCGGGCGGGCGCAACTATGACAGCTTGCCGGTGAACGCCAATGAAGCCGAGAGTCGGAGGATGGCGCGTTTCTTCCGCATCGGACACAGCCCGGGGAAACTTCCTATACCAATTCTGGAAATAAACGACGAGCTGCCGATGACTCTCGATTTGCGACGTTTCTAAACCGTACGCGACGCTCGGATTTTTCGTATATCCGGGCGTCATGAGCGTGCGTTAGTCTGACCGTTCCTTGCTGTCTGCCGAGCTTTCCATGCCTGACCTGCTTGACCGCTACCCGCTGACGGCGGGCACTTATCACGAACTGCTCGACGACAGTGGCGCCGTACGCCCGCACTGGCGTCGGCTGTTCGACCAGTTGCAACGCAGCACGCCCGCGCAGCTGGTGCAGCGTCAGGCACTGCTGACCCGGCAGATCCAGGAAAACGGTGTGACCTACAACGTCTATGCCGATCCCAAGGGGGCCGACCGGCCGTGGGAGCTGGACTTACTGCCGCACGTGATCGCTGCGGATGAATGGGAGCATTTGTCGGCCGGCATCGCTCAGCGGGCTCGACTGTTGAATGCTGTGCTGGCTGACTTGTACGGCCCGCAACGGTTGATCGCTGAAGGCTTGCTGCCGGCTGAGCTGGTATTCGGCCACAACAACTTCCTCTGGCCCTGTCAGGGCATCACGCCGCCCGACGGGGCCTTTCTGCATCTGTATGCCGTGGATCTGGCGCGCACGCCCGACGGTCGCTGGTGGGTGACCGCGGATCGGACCCAGGCACCGTCCGGCGCCGGTTACGCCCTGGAAAACCGCACGATCGTGTCCCGGGCCTTCCCCGAGTTGTACCGTGATTTGAAGGTGCAGCATCTGGCCGGGTTCTTCCGCACGCTTCAGGAAACCCTGGCCCGTCAGGCGCCAAGCGACGATGAAGTGCCGTTGGTGGTGCTGCTGACACCGGGGCGTTTCAACGAAAGCTATTTCGAGCACCTGTACCTGGCGCGGCAACTCGGTTATCCGTTGGTGGAGGGCGGCGACCTCACGGTGCGCGATGCCACGGTTTACCTGAAAACCTTGAGCGGCCTGCGCAGGGTCCACGCGATCATGCGTCGGCTCGACGACGACTTCTGTGATCCGCTGGAGCTGCGCACCGACTCGGCGCTCGGTGTGCCGGGCCTGCTCGAAGCCGTGCGACAAGGACGGGTGCTGGTGGCCAACGCACTCGGCAGCGGCGTGCTGGAATCGCCGGGGTTGCTGGGCTTCCTGCCGAAGATCAATCAATTCCTGTTCGGCGAAGAGTTGATCCTGCCCTCTATCGCCACGTGGTGGTGCGGCGAAGCGCCGGTGCTGGCCCAGGCGCTGGAAAAACTGCCGGAATTGCTGATCAAACCAGCGTTCCCCTCACAGAGCTTCGCGCCGGTGTTTGGCCGCGATTTGAGTGAAAAACAGCGTCTGGCGCTTTCCGAGCGCATGCAGGCACGACCTTATGCCTATGTGGCGCAAGAACTTGCGCAATTGTCCCAGGCGCCGATCTGGCAGGCCGAGGGTGGCCAGTTGCAACCCCGAGCCATCGGCATGCGCGTGTACGCGGTGGCGAGTCGCGACGGGTATAGGGTTCTGCCTGGCGGTTTGACCCGGGTGGCCGCCGAGGCCGACGCTGAAGTGGTGTCGATGCAGCGCGGCGGTGCGAGCAAGGACACCTGGGTGCTGGGGGACCGGCCACCCAGCGGCGAACAATGGAAAGCCCAGCGCAACATTGGCGTGCACGATCTGGTGCGACGCGATCCGTATTTGCCGTCGCGGGTGGTGGAAAACCTGTTCTGGTTCGGCCGTTACTGCGAGCGCTGCGATGACAGTGCGCGGTTGCTGCGGATCATGCTGGCGCGCTACGTCGATGGCGATGACCCGCAGGCGCTGGACGCTGCGGTCGATCTGGGTGAACGGCTGATGTTGCTGCCCGAAGAAGGCGAGCTGCCTGAACGTTTGTTGGCGGCGTTGCTTGGTGACGACTGGCCGTTCAGCCTGCGTTCCAACCTGCAGCGCTTGCAGTGGGCGGCGTCGCAAGTGCGCGGAAAGCTCTCGCGGGAAAACTGGCAGGCGCTGGTGGAGTTGCAGCGCGAGGCCGTCGAACTGGAAACCGAAGAACCGGATTTCGGCGAGTTGCTGGATTTTCTCAACCGTCTGGTGATGTCGCTGGCGGCACTGTCTGGTTTTGCACTGGACGACATGACCCGGGACGAAGGCTGGCGCTTCCTGATGATCGGTCGACGGATCGAGCGCCTGCAATTTCTCAGCGGCAGCCTCGCGGCGTTTCTGCGCGGTAGCGGCGCCTTTGATCAGGCCGGGCTGGAGTGGCTGCTGGAGCTGGGTAACAGCAGCATCACCTACCGCTCGCGGTATCTGGCGGTGGCGCAATTGATTCCGGTGCTGGACCTGTTGCTGCTCGACGAACAAAACCCGCATGCGGTGCTGTTCCAGTTGAAGCTGGTGACCCGCACGCTTAAACGTTTGAACGATGATTTTGGTGTGCCGCGCGAAGCTGGTCTGCCGTTTCTGGTGGAGCGTCTGGCGCGCTTTGATCTTGGGTGTCTGGAGAATTCGCTGTTCGGTGAAGCCAGCGTACGCGCCGCCATCAATGGCCTGGCCGACCTGCTGCAAGAGATCGCCGATGCGAGCGGGCAGGTGTCGGATCGTTTGGCATTGCGCCATTTCGCCCACGTCGATGATGTCAGCCAACGCACGGTGTCCGTCTGATGAGCGCTCATTACCAGATTTTCCATGACACCCATTATCACTACGACAGCCCGGTGTCCCTCGCTCAGCAGTTGGCGCATCTGTGGCCGCGCTCGTGCGCCTGGCAGCGTTGTACTGCGCAACAATTGCAGATCAGCCCCGACCCGACGGCGCGCCGCGATGAACTGGATGTATTCGGCAATCCACTGACCCGGCTGGCGTTCGAGCGACCTCACGATGAGTTACTGGTTAACGCCAGTCTTACCGTCGAAGTGCTGGCCCGGCCAACGCTGGATTTCACTCAATCGCCGGCCTGGGAAGAAACCCGCAACGCACTGACCTATAGCAGCCAACCGCTTTCGCCCGACGTGCTCGAAGCGTGTCGTTACCGGTTCGAATCGCCCTATGTGCATTTGAAGCGCAACTTCGTCGAGTTCTCGGAAAGTTGTTTTCCGGCGGGCCGGCCGCTGTTGCTCGGTGTCCAGGCGTTGATGGAAAAAATCTTCAGCGAATTCACCTTCGACGCCGAAGCCACTCAAGTGGCAACACCTCTGGTGGAAGTGCTGGAGCGCCGTCGCGGAGTGTGCCAGGACTTCGCTCACCTGATGCTCGCTTGCGTGCGTTCCCGTGGGTTGGCGGCGCGTTACATCAGCGGCTACCTGCTGACTCAGCCGCCACCGGGCCAGCCACGGCTGATCGGTGCCGATGCATCACACGCCTGGGTTTCAGTGTTTTGCCCGGTGTTGGGTTGGGTGGATTTCGATCCGACCAACAATGTGCAACCGGCACTCGAACACATCACCCTGGCCTGGGGCCGGGATTTCTCCGATGTATCGCCGTTGCGCGGGGTGATTCTGGGGGGCGGAAATCACGATCCGGAAGTCCGGGTCACCGTGATGCCACTGGAGTAACAAAGATCCACCCTGTAGGAGCGAGCCTGCTCGCGATGGACGTCAACGATGACGCGTCCTGTCTGGAAAAACGCGCTGTCTTCGATATCTTCGCGAGCAAGCTCGCTCCTACACGGGACACAGATCCGGTGGGCCTGATCAGATCATCGGGCCCTGAGGGTCTCAGGCGTCGGGCGCCTGATCTTTCGGTGCTTCAACATCACTTTCTGCGGTCACTTCACCGTCTGCTTCCGGGTTCAGTGCGGCGGCGTCTTCTTCAGCTGAAGCTTTCTTGCGCTGAAGCTTTTCCTCTTTCTTCTGCTCCTTGGCCAAGTCTCTCTGACGTTTGGCGAAGGAATAATTAGGTTTAGCCATGGGCGATCCTCTGGGGTCGAAGGTGAGGTTGAGCGGCGCATATTCTGCCCTGTATCGGTGCCTAGCCGTTAGCTGGGTTTTTGCTCGGCCCATTTTGGCAGTACCGAGGGCTGCCAGGCGTCCAGTGCATCGAGCAGGGTGTGCGGCGATTCGCTCACTTGCAGCATGTCACGGTGTGCTTCGCGAACGAAGCCTTCGCCGACGATATGATCAAGAAAACCGGTCAACTTGCTGTAGAAACCGTTCACTTCCAGCAGTCCCAGCGGTTTGCCGTGGTAGCCGAGCTGACCCCAGGTCCAGACTTCGAACAGTTCTTCCAGAGTGCCCAGGCCACCGGGCAGCGCGATAAAGGCGTCGCTGAGCTCGGCCATCCGCGCCTTGCGCGCATGCATGCCGTCGACCACTTCCAGGCGCGTGAGGCCGCTGTGACCGATTTCCTTGTCTTTGAGGCTTTGCGGGATGATCCCGATCACTTCACCGCCGGCCGCCAGTGCGGCGTCGGCGACGATCCCCATCAGCCCGACGGCACCGCCGCCATAGACCAGGGTCAGCTTGCGCTCGGCCAACGCTCGCCCGAGGGCGACAGCCGCTTCACGATAAGCCGGGTTGGTGCCGGTGCTGGCACCGCAAAATACACAAACGGACGCTAAAGACATGCCTTACTCCATGGTCAGGATGGCCACAGAGTAAAGGCAGAGGCGCTATGCTCCAAGGTCTAAACTTCACGCCGGGACGTTTCACAGGTGCCACTGGCGCCACAGGCGTAAGCGGCGAGCAAACTGCACAACAGGCTATTGATGGACATGACAGACGCTCCGTATAAGTGATGACGACCTGATGATAGGGCCGCCCTAGACGTCTGGCTGGTAGATTGTTTCGATAGGTGTCATAGCCCGAAAGTTGTATACAATTTTTGATTCAGGTCATAGGAACTTGCGAAGTTTTCAGGCAGTCTTCTGTCCATTCGCACTTTTGTTAACCCTGCCTTGGAGATTCACCATGTTTGCCAAACTTGTTGCGGTATCCCTGCTGACACTGGCCAGCAGTCAATTGATGGCTGCCGAGTGCAAGACGACCATCGATTCCACCGACCAAATGGCCTTCAACACCAAGGCCATCGAAATCGACAAAAGCTGCAAGACCTTCACCGTTGAACTGACCCACTCCGGCAACCTGCCGAAAAACGTCATGGGCCACAACTGGGTGCTGAGCAAAGAAGCGGACATGCAGCCGATCGCTACCGATGGCCTGTCTGCCGGCATCGACAAGAACTACCTGAAAGAAGGTGATGCGCGCATTATCGCTCACACCAAAATCATCGGCTCCAAGGAAATCGACTCGGTGACCTTCGATGTGTCCAAGCTTGATGCTGCCGAGAAATACGGCTTCTTCTGCTCGTTCCCGGGCCACATTTCGATGATGAAAGGCACGGTTACGCTGAAGTAAGCGAATCGCGCGCATAAAAAAAGCGTCCACTTGGGACGCTTTTTTTGTGCCCGGCGTTTGACCGAGTCATCGTTCATCGCTAGCAGGCTAGCTCCCACAGGTGCTGCGCTGTCCTTGTGGGAGCTAGCCTGCTAGCGATGACGTCGGTCCAGACGCCGCCTTATTTATGGTGCAAACGGCATCACCCGCTTGTGATGGGTCTTCCTGTACGTATCGCAAATGATCTTGAACGCTTCCTCACGCACCGGCTGCCCATGCAGGAACGCGTCGATCTCGGCATACGTCACGCCATGGGACGCTTCGTCCGGTTTACCCGGCGACAGGTCTTCAAGGTCCGCCGTCGGGACTTTTTCCACCAGCGATTCCGGCGCGCCGAAACTGCGGGCAATCGCCCGGACCTGATTTTTTACCAGGCCGCTCAACGGGGCCAGGTCGCAGGCGCCGTCGCCGAATTTGGTGAAGAAACCCATCACCGCTTCCGCCGCATGATCGGTGCCGATCACCAGGCCATGGGCCGCGCCGGCGATGGTGTACTGGGCGACCATGCGCATCCGCGCCTTGGTGTTGCCGAGGACGAAATCCACCGAGACCGCGTGCTTGCCTTCGAACGCTGCCACTTCATTGGCCAGGGATTTGACCGCCGGGCCGATGTTTACGGTGTGGCGCTCGTCTGGCTTGATGAAGTCCACCGATGCCTGGGCGTCGTGTTCATCGAACTGGGTTTCGTACGGCAGGCGCACGGCGATGAACTTGTAGTTGTCATCACCGGTGCGGGTGCGCAGTTCACACATCGCACGCTGCGCCAGCAGGCCGGCGGTCAGGGAATCGACGCCGCCGCTGATCCCGAGCACCAGGGTCTTGAGCCCGGAATTGACCAGGCAATCCTGGATGAAACTGATGCGCCGCGCGATTTCAGCCTCGAGGGCGGCCTCGTCGGCGAATGGCGGTTGAACCTTGAGCTGCTCAGCAATCTCACGCTGTACGGCTTGCATGAATTCACTCCTTGCTTGGTGTGCTGGAAAGGGCGGCAGGAACTTTGAAAACGTGTCGCAAATAGGCAACGAAATTCGGGTCTTTACAGTGAGTCTTGCCAGGCTCGTCGGAGATCTTTGCCACCGGCTGGCCGTTGCAGGCCGCCATTTTAAGCACGATGCTCATCGGTTCGACACCCGGAATATCGCACGTCAGGTTGGTACCGATGCCGAAGCTGACATTGATCCGACCGCGTAATGCGCGAAATATTTCCAGCGCCTTGGGCAGCGTCAGGCTGTCGGAGAACGTCAGCGTCTTGCTCATCGGGTCGATACCCAGCTTTTGATAGTGGGCGATCGCCTTTTCCGCCCAGATCACCGGATCACCGGAGTCATGTCGCAGACCGTCAAAGAGCTTGGCGAAGAACAGGTCAAAGTCATTGAGGAAGGCATCCATGGTGATGCAGTCAGTCAAGGCGATCCCCAGCAGGCCGCGGTACTCGCGGACCCAGCAATCGAGGGCGGCGATCTGGCTGTCGATCAGCCGCGGGCCCAGTTGCTGGTGGGCCATGATCCACTCGTGGGCCATGGTGCCCAGCGGTTTCATGTCCAGCTCTCGCGAAAGGTGCACGTTGCTGGTGCCGACGAAGCGCCCGGGGAAATCGTGCTTGAGCACGTTCACCACTTCTTCCTGCACACGGTAAGAGAAGCGACGGCGAGTACCGAAATCGGCTACTTGCAATTCGGACAATTCGTCGCTGCCGGCATTCGCGGTCAGCCAGTCGAACTTGCGATAGAGCTGCTCACGCGCCTGCACCAGCACGATCTCCCGGTAGCGATAGCGGTTGCGCACTTCGCTGACGATGGACAGCAGCGGCACTTCGAACAGGATCACATGCAGCCACGGTCCGCGCAGGCGGATGAACAGTTCGCCGTTTTCGATGCCGGTGTGGACGTAGCGCAGATTGAAGCGGAACAACCCGAGAAAACGCAGGAAATCCGGCTTCATGAAGCTGATGCGCTCCATGAAACTCAACTGGTCGGCGCTCAGGCTCAGCTCGGCCAAGCGCTCGATCTGAAAGCGGATTTCCGCCAGGTACGGGCGCAAATCCTCACTGTTACGGCAACGAAACTCCCATTCGACTTCCACGTTCGGGTAGTTGTGCAGCACCGCCTGCATCATCGTCAGTTTGTAGAAGTCGGTGTCGAGCAGGTTCTGCACGATGCGATCGGCAAACACACTCTCGCTCATAACGGGATTCTCCAGGCTGGCCGCGGCCCGTGGCGGCGACGTTGCAGCTGTTTCAATGATGGGGGCTAGTGGCGCATATCAGCGCGGGGTATTGCCAGTGTTTTTTTGTGAGGGTTGTGCCGCTGCCGATGGCCTCTTCGCCGGCAAGCCCGGCTCCTACAGGACCTTTGTCTGGCCCGAAACCTGTAGGAGCACGGCTTGCCGGCGAAGGCGTCCTCAAGGCATTACAGGGCTGTCGATCTGCTCCAGCATCCACTTCACAAAATCCCGCACCTTCGGCACTTCCGCCGAATGCTCCGGGTACGCCAGGTAATAGGCGTCGGAACTGGGCATTGCATGCTGCCAGGGAATGACCAGTTTGCCGTCGGCCAATTCCTCTTCCACCAGAAACCGCGGCAACAACGCTACGCCGCAGCCGACCTGTGCGGCACGGATGCACATATAAAAGGTTTCGAAGCGCGGGCCGTGATAGCTGTGTTCAGTGTGATAACCCTGGCTGTCGAACCAGTCGTGCCAGGCTTGCGGCCGGGAGGCGTTTTGCAGCAGGACCAGGTCGGTGAGTTGCGTCGGATCGGTGAACGGCGTGGCCGGGAGGCTGCTCGGTGCACATACCGGAACAAGCTCTTCGCCGAACAGCTTCAGGCATTCGGTGCGGGGCCGTGAGCCCTGGCCGAAATAGAACGCCAGATCGCTGCGACCTTGCAGCAGGTCATCGGCTTCCTGCTCGCTGCACAGGTCCAGATGAATCGACGGATGGCGCAGTCGCCAACCCTTCAAACGGGGGACCAGCCAGCGGGCGCCGAACGTCGGCGGGGTCGAGACGCGCAGGACTTCGGTCTCTCCGCCGTAGGAGCGCAGGTAATGGGTCGACATCTCGACTTGCGTGAGGATTTTTCGTACCTCAACCAGATACAAATCACCGGCCGGGGTCATTTGCAGGCGTCGGCGCACCCGCCGGAACAACAGGTGCTGCAACAATTCTTCGAGTTGCGCGACCTGTTTGCTGACGGCGCTCTGGGTCAGGTTCAGCTCTTCGGCGGCCCGCGTGAAGCTCAAATGCCGGGTCACGGCCTCGAAACACTGCAGCGCGGTGATCGATGGCAGGTAGCGTTTATTCAGCATGGGTTGTCCTTTTTTCTTGTTTCTTGCTGACCAGCAATTCGCAGCATGAATAAACGGAATGATATCTCTCTTAAAGGTCGTTTGTTGGGTAACCTCCGGCGAGCTAAAACTACAGGTCTGATCAGCCGTGATATTCCGGCTGCACGTTTTCTGTTTTAGCTCGAGGAGTGACCCATGGTTGCCGCATTGCTTGATCGTCTTGGTGTGAACCCGACCCTGTACCAGAACGGCAAAGTGCCGGTGCATTCGCCGATCGATGGCAGCAAGATCGCCTCTGTGAACTGGGAAGGCGCCGCTGAAGTCGAGCAGCACATCAGTCGCGCAGATCATGCGTTCGAATTGTGGCGCAAGGTCCCGGCCCCGCGCCGTGGCGAACTGGTGCGTCAACTGGGCGACATCCTGCGCGAATACAAGGCCGACCTCGGCGAGCTGGTGTCCTGGGAAGCGGGCAAGATCACTCAGGAAGGCCTGGGTGAAGTTCAGGAGATGATCGACATCTGCGACTTCGCCGTCGGTCTGTCCCGTCAGCTGTACGGCTTGACCATCGCCTCCGAGCGTCCAGGCCACCACATGCGCGAAACCTGGCACCCGCTGGGCGTCGTGGGCGTGATCAGCGCGTTCAACTTCCCGGTCGCGGTCTGGGCCTGGAACACCACGCTGGCGCTGGTCTGCGGCAACCCGGTGATCTGGAAACCGTCGGAGAAAACCCCGTTGACCGCACTGGCCTGCCAGGCGCTGTTCGACCGCGTACTGAAAAACTTCAGCGATGCACCTGCGCACCTGAGCCAGGTGATCATTGGCGGTCGCGATGCTGGCGAAGCACTGGTCGATGACCCGCGTGTCGCGCTGATCAGCGCCACCGGCAGCACCCGCATGGGCCGCGAAGTGGCACCGAAAATTGCTGCACGTTTCGCCCGCAGCATTCTCGAACTGGGTGGCAACAACGCCATGATCCTCGGCCCAAGCGCAGACCTGGACATGGCCGTTCGCGCCATCCTGTTCAGCGCCGTCGGCACTGCCGGTCAGCGTTGCACCACCTTGCGTCGCCTGATCGCTCACGAATCGGTGAAAGAAGAAATCGTCACCCGCCTGAAAGCCGCGTACTCGAAAGTGCGTATCGGCAACCCGTTGGAAGGCAACCTGATCGGCCCGCTGATCGACAAGCACAGCTTCGACAACATGCAGGATGCGCTGGAACAGGCCCTGAGCGAGGGCGGCCGGGTCTTCGGCGGCAAGCGTCAGCTGGAAGACAAATACCCGAACGCTTACTACGTCTCGCCGGCCATTGTTGAAATGCCGGAGCAGAGCGACGTGGTCTGCCACGAAACCTTCGCGCCGATTCTTTATGTGATCGGCTACAAAGACTTCGACGAAGCCCTGCGTTTGAACAACGCCGTGCCACAAGGCCTGTCTTCGTGCATCTTCACCACAGACGTGCGTGAAGCCGAGCAATTCATGTCGGCGGTGGGCAGCGACTGCGGCATCGCCAACGTCAACATCGGCCCGAGCGGCGCGGAAATCGGCGGCGCGTTTGGTGGCGAGAAAGAAACCGGCGGTGGTCGTGAGTCGGGCTCCGATGCCTGGCGCGGGTACATGCGCCGCCAGACCAACACCGTGAACTACTCGCTGGAGTTGCCGTTGGCGCAGGGGATTACGTTCGACTGATGGGCCCCTTCGCGGGCAAGCCTCGCTCCTACACAGGATCACTCAACACCTGTAGGAGCGAGCGGGCGGCGATCCGACTTGCCCGCGAAGCTTTTGCTTTGTTGTTTGTTAGGTTTCTGTTGGAGTCTGGCAATGCCGTTACGCGAAGAGTGTCTGTGGGAAAAACTGACGCCGCAAAGGCCCGACAATGCTGCGCTCAAGGGCGAAGTAACGGTCGATGTCTGCGTCATCGGTGCCGGGTTCACCGGTCTGTCGGCGGCGGTGCATCTGCTGGAACAAGGCAAGACGGTGTGTGTGCTGGAAGCTCATCGTGCCGGTCATGGCGGTTCTGGACGCAACGTCGGGCTGGTCAACGCCGGCATGTGGATTCCACCGGACGAGATCGAAGCCGGGTTCGGCGAAGCGGTGGGCAGTCAGCTCAATCGCATGCTGGGTGCCGCACCGTCTCTGGTGTTCAGCCTGGTCGACAAATACAACATCGATTGCCAGTTACGCCGCGAAGGCACGTTGCACATGGCGCACAACGCCCGTGGCGAAGCGGATTTGCGCAGTCGTGAAGAACAATGGAAACGTCGCGGCGCTCCGGTGGAACTGCTGACCGGTCAAGCCTGCGAACAAGCAACCGGCACCAAAAAGATCGCCGCCGCGTTGCTCGACAAGCGTGCCGGCACGATCAACCCGATGGCTTACACCACGGGGCTGGCCAAAGCAGCTATCGGCCTTGGTGGTCGGCTGTTCGATCATTCTCCCGTGACCAGGCTCGAACGACAGGGCCAGCGCTGGTCGGTGCAAACGGCGCAGGGTTCGGTGCTTGCCGAGCAAGTCGTGATTGCGTCCAACGCTTACACCGAAGGTGACTGGACGGAACTGCGGCGCAATTTCTTCCCCGGTTATTACTATCAAGTGGCCTCGGTACCGCTGACTGACGACGCCGCGAAGCAAATCCTCCCGGGTGGTCAGGGTTCATGGGACACCCGGCAGGTGCTCAGCAGTATTCGTCGCGACAAAGACGGTCGCCTGTTGCTCGGCAGTCTGGGTAATGGCAATCAGAAGCCGACCTGGTTCCTCAAGGCTTGGGCCGACCGGGTTCAGCAGCACTATTTTCCGTACCTCAAACAGGTGGAATGGGAGTGCACCTGGACCGGTTGCATCGCATTTACTCCCGATCATTTGATGCGCCTGTTCGAACCGGCGCCCGGTTTAGTGGCAGTCACCGGTTACAACGGTCGGGGCGTGACCACGGGGACGGTGGTCGGCAAAGCCTTTGCCGATTATTTGTGTAACGGAAATCCTCAGGCGCTGCCGATTCCCTTCGCACCCATGCAGCCACTGGCGGGGGTGGGGCTGCGTAGCTGTCTATATGAGGCCGGATTTTCGCTGTATCACGCGGGCCAGTGCCTGCGGATCGTGATTTGATTGTTGAAATTTGTTGCTGGAAGCGGCGCTTTTCGGCGCAGCGGCTAGCCTGTAAAAGGTGCGGGTTGTAGCAGTACCGCACCAGCAGTGTGCACTTCGGTGACGCACGTTGTTACAGGCTGGTTGCACGTCGTTTGGCGCCGCGGTTGCAATGATGGCGCGTGCGGGTTGCGCCTTAAAAAATAAATGGTTTCACCTTCCGCGGTTTAGACGGTTGCACGCCCAATGAAAATGGGCTCGAAACAGTCGAAATAACAATAAAGCAGCGACTTTTTTCAGAATAAAAAACCGATGGCACGGCCCTTGCTCTGAGCATTCAGTGAAGTCGCAGTGCCAACTAAAAAAAAACCTTGGAGCACCACCTCATGTCCCAGACGTTTTACAAGAAAGGCTTTCTGGCCCTCGCAGTGGCAGCTGCGCTGGGTGTTTCTGCGTTTGCACAGGCTGACGTAAAAATCGGTGTTGCGGGTCCTATGACAGGCGCCAACGCAGCATTTGGCGAGCAGTACATGAAGGGTGCACAGGCAGCAGCCGACGCAATCAACGCGTCGGGCGGCGTCAACGGGGAAAAAATCGTACTGGTCAAGGGCGATGACGCCTGCGAACCGAAACAGGCTGTGACGGTCGCCAAGGACCTGACCAACCAGAAAGTGGCAGGCGTGGTTGGTCACTTCTGCTCCTCGTCGACCATCCCGGCCTCCGAGATCTACGACGAAGCAGGCATCATCGCAATCACTCCGGGTTCCACCAACCCACAGGTGACCGAGCGTGGCCTGAGCGCCATGTTCCGTATGTGCGGTCGTGACGACCAGCAGGGCATCGTTGCCGGCGACTACATCGTCGACGTGCTCAAGGGCAAGAAAGTCGTGGTTCTGCACGACAAAGACACCTACGGCCAAGGTCTGGCCGACGCCACCAAGGCTCAACTGGCCAAGCGCGGCGTAACGCCGGTTCTGTACGAAGGCCTGACTCGCGGCGAGAAAGACTTCAGCGCCGTGGTAACCAAGATCCGCGCAGCCGGTGCCGATGTCGTCTATTTCGGCGGCCTGCACCCGGAAGCTGGTCCACTGGTTCGCCAACTGCGTGAACAAGGCCTCAAGGACGTCAAATTCATGTCCGATGACGGCATCGTTACTGACGAACTCGTGACCACCGCCGGTGGCCCGCAGAACGTTGATGGCGTGTACATGACCTTCGGTGCCGACCCACGCCTGCTGCCAGACAGCAAAACCGTGGTAGACACCTTCCGCAAAGCCGGCACCGAGCCAGAAGGCTACACCCTGTACGCCTACGCTTCGGTTCAGACCCTGGCGGCTGCTTTCAACGGCGCCAAGTCCAACAGCGGCGAAAAAGCGGCTGAGTGGCTGAAGAAAAACCCGGTTAAAACCGTGATGGGCGAGAAGACCTGGGACGCCAAGGGCGACCTGAAAGTCTCCGACTACGTGGTTTATCAGTGGGACAAGGATGGCAAATACCACCAACTGGAAAAACAGAAGTGATATGAGCTGTTGATCTGCCCGGCGCCTTGAGCGCCGGGCAATCGAAGAACATGTCCGTGCAGTACCTGTCTTTTCTCGTAGAGCTGCACACAACCGTGTTGCGCGGGTGGCTGAACCCCGGTCCGTCGCACCTCGCTTCTGTGCAGTCTCTCAAATGCGTGAGATTGCGTTATGGATGGTATTTTCCTGCAGCAACTGGTCAACGGCCTGACCCTCGGGTCGGTCTATGGCCTGATCGCCATCGGCTACACAATGGTCTATGGCATCATCGGCATGATCAACTTCGCCCACGGCGAGGTTTACATGATTTCCGCTTACCTCGCGGCAATCAGTCTGGCTCTGCTGGCATACTTCGGTATTGAATCCTTCCCTCTGCTGATGCTTGGCACACTGGTCTTCACCATCATCGTCACAGCGGTATATGGCTGGGTCATCGAGCGTGTCGCCTACAAACCCCTGCGTAACTCCACCCGACTGGCACCGCTGATCAGCGCCATCGGTATTTCGCTGATCCTGCAAAACTATGCACAGATCGCACAGGGCGCCCGTCAACAAGGCGTACCGACCCTGCTGACCGGTGCATGGCGAGTGGAAGTCGGAAGCGGCTTCGTTCAGCTCACCTACACCAAGATCTTCATCCTGGTTGCCGCATTCGCCGGCATGGCCCTGCTGACCTACGTCATCAAGTACACCAAGCTCGGCCGCATGTGCCGCGCCACCCA
Source organism: Pseudomonas sp. BF-RE-21 (assembly GCF_019947305.1). Classification (NCBI taxonomy): domain Bacteria; kingdom Pseudomonadati; phylum Pseudomonadota; class Gammaproteobacteria; order Pseudomonadales; family Pseudomonadaceae; genus Pseudomonas; species Pseudomonas sp. BF-RE-21. Next base: position 82,584 of record NZ_JAGYGF010000020.1, read on the forward strand.
GCAAGACCGCAAGATGGCCTCCATCCTTGGGATCAACACCGATCGCGTCATTTCCTACGTGTTCATCATCGGTGCGGCAATGGCGGCCCTGGCCGGCGTGCTGATCACCATGAACTACGGCACGTTCGACTTCTACGCAGGCTTCGTCATCGGCATCAAGGCGTTCACCGCAGCGGTACTCGGCGGGATCGGCTCGCTGCCTGGCGCGATGCTCGGCGGGATCATTCTCGGGATTTCCGAGTCGCTGTTCTCGGGTCTGGTCAACTCGGACTACAAAGACGTTTTCAGCTTCTCGCTGCTCGTTCTCGTTCTGGTCTTTCGGCCCCAAGGCCTGCTCGGCCGTCCTCTTGTGTCGAAGGTGTAAGCGATGTCTTCAACCACTAAAAAAACCATTGATCTCAAAAGAAGCCTGGTTGACGCGATTCTTGCCGGTCTTGTTGCCCTCATCGTGTTCGGCCCGATTGTCGGCATAGTCCTCGACGGCTATGGCTTCAATCTGGAAACGACCCGAGTGGCGTGGATTGTCGCCATTGTCATGGCCGGCCGCTTTGCCTTGAGCCTGTTCCTGCAAACGCCGAAAGGCCTGAGAATTCTCGAAGGCTTTGAAACCACCGGTTCGGGGGTTCATGTACTGGCACCCGATTACAAATCCCGGCTGCGCTGGATCATCCCGCTGATGATCGTCATCGCCGTGGTGTTCCCGTTTTTCTCCAACTCCTACCTGCTGGGCGTGGTCATCCTCGGGTTGATCTACGTGCTGCTCGGGCTTGGTCTGAACATCGTGGTTGGCCTGGCCGGTCTGCTCGACCTCGGTTATGTGGCGTTCTACGCCATCGGCGCCTATGGGTTGGCACTCGGTTATCAATACCTGGGGCTGGGTTTCTGGACCGTGCTGCCACTGGCGGCGATCACGGCGGGGCTGGCCGGTTGCATCCTCGGTTTCCCGGTGTTGCGCCTTCACGGTGACTACCTGGCGATCGTGACCCTGGGCTTCGGTGAAATCATTCGCTTGATCCTCAATAACTGGCTGACCCTGACTGGTGGCCCCAACGGTATGCCGGCGCCTCTGCCAACCTTCTTCGGCCTCGAGTTCGGCAAAAGGGCGAAGGACGGTGGCGTTCCGTTCCACGAGTTTTTCGGCATCGCCTATAACCCCGACGTGAAGTACTACTTCATCTACGCGGTATTGTTCCTGGTCGTGCTGGCCGTGCTGTACATCAAGCACCGTTTGACTCGCATGCCGGTTGGTCGCGCCTGGGAAGCCTTGCGTGAAGATGAAATCGCCTGCCGTTCCATGGGTCTGAACCACGTGCTGGTCAAGCTTTCGGCGTTCACCATCGGTGCGTCGACAGCCGGCCTCGCTGGCGTGTTCTTCGCCACTTACCAGGGCTTCGTCAACCCGACCTCGTTCACCTTCTTTGAATCGGCCCTGATCCTCGCCATCGTGGTACTCGGCGGCATGGGCTCGACCATCGGCGTGGTTATCGCAGCCTTCGTGCTGACCGTGGCCCCGGAACTGCTGCGTGGCTTCGCGGAATACCGCGTGCTGCTGTTCGGCATCCTGATGGTGTTGATGATGATCTGGCGACCGCGCGGCCTGATTCGGATCAGCCGTACCGGTGTGACCCCGCGTAAAGGAGTAGCGCCATGAGCGAAGTCGTACTCTCGGTCGAGAAGCTGATGATGCACTTCGGCGGCATCAAGGCGTTGAACGATGTCAGCCTGAAGGTCAAGCGCAACTCGATCTTCGCCCTGATCGGCCCCAACGGCGCCGGCAAGACCACCGTGTTCAACTGCCTGACCGGGTTCTACAAGGCCTCGGGTGGCAAGATCGAACTCAACGTGCGCGGCGAGCGCACCGATGTCATCAAAATGCTCGGTGAACCGTTCAAGGCGACTGATTTTGTATCGCCGAAAAGCTTCATCAGCCGGCTCCATTACAAGATGTTCGGCGGCACTCACCTGGTGAACCGTGCCGGCCTGGCGCGGACCTTCCAGAACATTCGCCTGTTCAAGGAAATGTCGGTGCTGGAAAACCTGCTGGTGGCCCAACACATGTGGGTCAACCGCAGCATGCTCGCGGGCATCCTCAACACCAAGGGCTATCGCAAGGCTGAAAGCGATGCGCTGGACCACGCCTTCTACTGGCTGGAAGTGGTGGACCTGGTGGATTGCGCCAACCGTCTGGCCGGTGAGTTGTCCTACGGCCAGCAGCGTCGTCTGGAGATTGCGCGGGCCATGTGCACCCGGCCGCAGATCATCTGCCTCGACGAACCGGCCGCCGGCCTCAACCCTCAGGAAACCGAAGCGCTGAGCGCGATGATCCGGCTGCTGCGCGACGAGCACGATCTGACCGTGGTGCTGATCGAACACGACATGGGCATGGTTATGAGCATTTCCGACCACATCGTGGTGCTGGACCACGGCGTCGTCATCGCCGAGGGTGGCCCCGAGGCGATTCGCAACGATCCGAAAGTGATTGCAGCCTACCTGGGTGCCGATGAAGAGGAGGTGGTGCTATGAGCAAACCGATCCTCGAACTCAAAGACCTGGACGTGTTTTACGGCCCGATCCAGGCCCTGAAAAAAGTCTCGATGCACATCAACGAAGGGGAGACCGTCAGCCTCATCGGTTCCAACGGTGCGGGCAAGTCGACCCTGCTGATGTCGATCTTCGGCCAGCCGCGCGCGGCAGACGGGCAGATCATCTATCAGGGCGTGGACATCACCCATAAGTCGTCGCACTACATTGCGTCCAACGGCATTGCGCAATCACCGGAAGGCCGGCGCGTGTTCCCCGACATGACCGTCGAGGAAAACCTGCAGATGGGCACCATCCCGATTGGTGACAAGTACGCCAAGGAAGACATGCAACGCATGTTCGAGCTGTTTCCGCGTCTCGAAGAGCGGCGGACCCAGCGGGCCATGACCATGTCCGGCGGCGAACAGCAAATGCTCGCCATCGCCCGTGCGTTGATGAGCCGGCCGAAACTGCTGTTGCTCGATGAGCCGAGCCTGGGGCTCGCGCCGATTGTGGTGAAACAGATCTTTGCCACCCTGCGGGAACTGGCCAAGACCGGCATGACCATCTTTCTGGTCGAGCAGAACGCCAACCACGCCCTGCGGTTGTCGGATCGGGCATACGTGATGGTCAACGGCGAGATCCGCCTCAGTGGCACCGGCAAGGAGCTGCTGGTGAACGAAGAGGTGCGTAACGCTTATCTCGGCGGGCATTGAGTCCTGTTGAAATACCTAAAGCCCCGACGAGCAATCGTCGGGGCTTTTTTACGCCTCCAATACACCGCAAATCCCTTGTGGGAGCGAGACCGGCTTGCCGGCGATAGCGCAGTGTCAGTCGACATGCTTTTCACAGACCCACCGCAATCGCCGGCAAGCCGGTCTCGCTCCCACAGGGACCGCGGTGAATTGTGGAAAACAAATTTGCCAAGCTCTCAAAGCGCGACATAAAGCCGCTGCAAATAGTTGTTTTGTCACGGTTTTGACTTGTCCCCGTTTGCTGTGGAACTGGCTGTGAATAACGTGGGAGTAGCTGGCTGAGAGCCTTTTAAATCGTGGCCTGTAGCGATGTGGTTGTTTTTTGATCAGGCGTTTTTGCCGGGCTTGAGGTCAGCGTTGTCAACCTTTTTATTGATTGCGAAAGAGGCCTGAAACACACGAGGGAAGCCTGTGGATAAGTCTGTGGTTAAACTCTGGAAAGACTCGGCTAAGGGCCGTAGTTACTGGCTTGGCGCCATCGTTGGCAAACCCGGTCAATCGTGCAAAACGCCTTGGGCTACACAGCCAGCACTTCAGGGTCAAGCGAAAAACTTTATGATCTGCCCGCAAAGCCTTGTGCACAGCGGCTTCCAGCTTTTTCACTTGCCCCCGGAAACTGTGGACCGGCCTGTGGATAACGTGCGCGTACATAGCTACAGGCCACGGTGTATATGGCGTTGCTCGCGTTGGTTGTTTTTCGTACAGATTTTCTGATAGTTGCCGCTGTCGGCAAGGCCGGGCATGCTGCCAGCTGATTTTCTAATCCAATGGCGGCCCGTCGGCCGAAGCAAGGAGAACACGATGTCCAACACCCTGTTTATTACCGGCGCGACTTCCGGTTTTGGCGAAGCCTGTGCCCGTCGTTTTGCCGAGGCTGGCTGGAAACTGGTGCTGACAGGTCGTCGTGAAGAGCGCCTCAATGCCTTGTGCGCCGAGTTGTCGAAGCAGACCGAGGTCCATGCCCTGGTGCTCGACGTGCGTGATCGCAAGGCCATGGAGGAGGCGATCGCCAACCTGCCACCATCCTTCGCCAAGCTGCGCGGGTTGATCAACAACGCTGGCCTGGCGCTCGGCGTGGATCCGGCGCCGAAGTGTGATCTTGATGATTGGGACACCATGGTCGACACCAACATCAAGGGCCTGATGTACAGCACTCGCCTGCTGTTGCCGCGTTTGATCGCCCATGGCCGTGGCGCCGGCATCATCAACCTCGGCTCCATTGCCGGCAACTACCCGTATCCGGGCAGTCACGTGTATGGCGCGAGCAAGGCCTTCGTCAAACAGTTCTCCCTGAACCTGCGCTGCGACCTGCAAGGCACGGGCGTTCGCGTCAGCAACATCGAGCCGGGCCTGTGTGAGAGTGAGTTCTCGCTGGTGCGCTTTGCCGGTGACCAGGAGCGTTACAACGCGACCTACGCCGGTGCCGAGGCGATCCAGCCGCAAGACATCGCCGAGACCATTTTCTGGGTGCTCAATGCGCCAGCGCACATCAACATCAACAGCCTCGAGTTGATGCCGGTGAGCCAGACGTGGGCCGGGTTTGCGATTGAGCGTAACAAGGGGTAAGACCGCGTAACGGCCAATCGCCGGCAAGCCGGCTCCTACAGGTTCACCTTTGTAGGAGCCGGCTTGCCGGCGATAGCGATCTTTCAGTTAACGAAGATAGTCGGCCAACCCGCCATAGCAGGTCGCCAAATGATAAGGCGTGGTAGACGGCATATCCTGCCGACTCACTTCACCATTCTCGTCACGACACTCATACCAGCCACGCGCATGCAGAGAACGCTGTTGCAGCGCCTGCAATTGGTGCAGTACCGATGCCCCGCTGTCCGGGCGCAGCGTCAACGCACGCAAGTATTCAGCCTGAGCCCAGATGCGTTGGGTGGCATCTTTCGAATGCCCGTCGAGCGTGAGCATCGCGCGCACGGCGCCACTCGATTGATCGACGCCCAGTTGCTCGGTGAACGCAAAGGCGCGCTCCACTGAGGCGTGCAGTTTCGAACCGCGCAACAACGGCGAAGACTCCAGCAGGAAATACCATTCGAACTGGTGTCCCGGTTCAAACCAGTTATCCACAGACCCCAGCGGTTTTTCCATCAACACACTGTGTTGCGGATCGATAAAGCGTTGTTGCATGGCTGTGCATAACTCGACGAGCGCACGCTGCACGGCGGGGTCTTCACGCACGGATAGCGTGGCAAGAAACGCTTCGGCGAGGTGCATCAGCGGGTTTTGCAGCGGCCCGGTGTTCAGCAACGACCAATCACGCTCAAGGCAGGCTTCGTACAAGCCATCGCCCGAACTGAAGCGCTGATCAAGCACTTCCAGCACCGCGTTGAGCACCGACTCCACCAGCGGTTCGCGAACCTTCTCCCAGTAATGGGCGCAGGCGAAGAGGATGAAGGCGTGGGTGTAGAGATCTTTGCGCTGATCCAGCGGCGCGCCCTGCGGGTCGATGCTGTAGAACCAGCCACCGTGTTCGGCATCGTGGAAATGTTGCTGCAACGAGCGGAACAACGCAGCCGCACGCTCTTTCGCGCCCGGCACCTGGCCGATCAGGCTGGAAAACAGATACAACTGCCGCGCGCAGGCCATGGCCCGGTAGCGTTGCGGTGGCAAGGGATGATGCTCGGCATCCAGTGCTTCGTAGGGCAGCGCCAGTTCGGCATTCCAGCCGGGGCCTTGCCAGAGGGGCACGATCACGTCCTGGAAATGCTGTTGCACCGCGGCAAACAGAGCGGTCAATTCAGGCTGGGAAGCGGAGCGGGGAGCATGAGGCATTGGCTGGCGTCGTCACGGCAGGGTCGAATGCGCGACATGTTATCAGGCCTGAGAGATGTGGTGTCTGTCAGGCCGCCTTCGCGGGCAAGCCTCGCTCCTACAGGAAGAGGCTATTACCGGCAAAACCAAATCAACCCGCCAACAACCACACCCCGGTCGCTGCCGAAGCCGCGCCCGCCAGACGAACCAGCGGCGCCGCTGCTTGCGGCAACACGCGAACCAGCGCATAACCCGCCGCATGCAACGCCGCCGTTGCCGCCACAAACCCTGCGGCATAGGCCCAAGGGCTCGACATGTCCGGCAATTCCAGCCCATGCGCCACGCCATGGAACAACGCAAACAACGCCGTCGCACCCACCGCCACGCTCAGTGGCGGACGTACCGCCAGCGCCACCGCCAGCCCCAGCGCCAGTACCGACGCCGCAATCCCGCTTTCCAGCGCTGGCAGGTTCAGCCCTTCAAAACCAAGCAGGCCGCCGATCAGCATGGTGCCAACGAACGTGCACGGCAGCGCCCAGCGTGCAGCGCCTTTCTGCTGTGCCGCCCACAGCCCGACGGCAACCATCGCCAGCAAGTGATCGAGGCCGCCGATCGGGTGGCTGATGCCGGCGATCAAGCCATTGTCGCCGTGACCGGGGTGGGCGAAGGCGATGGCCGGAGTCAGCAGCAGGGCCATGGCGCCCAGGATGCGTTTAAGTGTCATGGATAAGCTTCCTTGTTGATAAGTTTGATCGTAATCAGGCTGCGGTCAGCAAGCCCTGGCGCTCGATGAAAGCGATGATTTCTTCCAGGCCCAGCCCGGTTTTCTGGTTGCTGAAGACAAACGGTTTGCCGTTGCGCATGCGCTTCGTGTCGCTGTCCATCATCGAAAGCGACGCGCCTACCAGCGGTGCGAGGTCGACTTTGTTGATCACCAGCAGGTCGGATTTGCAGATCCCCGGCCCACCCTTGCGCGGCAGTTTGTCGCCCGCCGAGACGTCGATTACGTAAATCGTCAGGTCGGACAATTCCGGGCTGAACGTGGCTGAAAGGTTGTCGCCTCCGGACTCCACCAGAATCAGGTCCAGCCCCGGAAAGCGTCGGTTCAGTTGATCCACGGCTTCGAGGTTGATCGAGGCATCTTCGCGGATTGCCGTGTGCGGGCAGCCGCCGGTTTCCACGCCGATGATCCGTTCCGGCGCCAGGGCCTGGTTGCGTACCAGAAAATCGGCGTCTTCGCGGGTGTAGATGTCGTTGGTCACGACCGCCAGGTTGTAGCGCTCGCGCAGCGCCAGGCACAGGGCCAGCGTCAGGGCGGTTTTGCCGGAACCGACCGGGCCGCCGATGCCGACGCGCAGAGGTTGTGTGTTCATGTGATTCTCCAAAATAACAGGCCCTAGGAACGGAACAGACGGCTGTACTGGCGCTCATGGGCCATGCACGCCAGGGACAGGCCGAAAGCGGCGCTGCCATAGTGGTCGGGGTTGATTCGGGTGGCGTCCTGCTGGGCTTGTTGCAGCAGCGGCAGCAGTTCACTGGTCAGTCGTTGCGCGGCTTGCTGGCCCAGCGGCAGGGTTTTCATCAGCACCGCCAACTGGTTTTCCAGCCAGCTCCAGAGCCATGCGGCCAGCGCGTCTTGCGGGCTGATGTGCCAGGCGCGTGCGGCCAGCGCCCAGCCGAGGGCCAGGTGCGGTTCGGGGCGTTGTTCGAGAAAGGCGCGGGCCGGTACGTCGAGTTCCGGCAAACCGTTGAGCAGTTGCTGTAAGGAATAGCCCATTTGTCGGCTCTCCTGATGCAACTCGCGGGTTTCCCGGCTGGCGCGGTGTTCTTCGCAGCGTTGCAGCAGTTCGGCCCAGTTTTCTGCGGCGGCGGCCACGCAATGGGCGAGCAGCAGGGGCGCCTCGAAGCGTGCCAGGTTCAGCAGCAATTGATCGCTGATCCAGCGACGGGCGCTGTCTGAATCACTTACCCGGCCGTTATCCACCGCCATTTCCAGACCTTGGGAATAGCTGTAGCCGCCAATCGGCAATTGCGGACTGGCCAGGCGCAACAGCGCCCAGGCCGGGTTCATTGGCGTACGCCGAACTGATGCAGTTTCGGCGGGTAGTTGAAGTCTTCGTCGCCATGCCGCGAGTGGTGATGGCCACCGCCATAGGCGCCGTGTTCCGGCTGGAACGGCGCTTCGATGTTTTCGACCTTGGCTTCAAGTTGTTCGAGCATGGCCTTGAGCACGTAGTCGTCGAGCAGGCGCAACCAGCCATCACCGACTTGCAGGGCGACGTGGCGATTGCCCAGGTGATAGGCCGCGCGGGTCAGTTCGAATGCATTGGCGCAGGTGACGTGCAGCAGTTGTTCGGGGCGGGCGCAGACGCGGACGATGCGACCGTCTTCAGCCTGTAGGCATTCGCCATCAGTGAGGGGCGACTGACCGCGCTCCAAAAACAACCCGACGTCTTCACCCTCGGCACTGAAACAGCGCAAACGGCTTTTGCTCCGGGCTTCGAAGGTCAGGTGCAACTCGGCGGCCCAGACGGGTTGAGGCTCGATTCTGCGATGAATCACCAGCATCGGAAAGCTTCCAGCTATGGACAATAGTCAGGCTAGAGCAAGGGGCTTGCCAATCGGCGCAAGTGTAGGAAATGCCTGTCGGCGCATGGAGGGCGTTTCAGTTTGTTGCGGCAATTTGGTGCGAGGCTGGGAAAGGCGCACCAAATGACGGCGCAGGGTGTGCTCCAGATTGTTCGCGATCCCGCATTCACCACCCAACCTTGTAGGAGCCGGCTTGCCGGCGATAGCGGTCGGCCAGACGACATCTTTATTGGCTGAAGGGCGCCATCGCTGGCAAGCCAGCTCCTACAAGGGAGGTGGTGGTTCAGATGCACCGTGTTGTCTGAATCGCCAGCAAGCCGGCTCCTACAGGGGATCGGCGTGCAGGAGGGTTATTCCGTGCTGCCCAGGCCTTGCCAGTGCTTGAGGCCGATAAAGATAAAGCGCAGCTGCTGAGTGATTTTCGCCTGCGGTGTCAAATGCGCGGGCAACGCCTCGGCCGGCGGATCAATGATTTCCGGCAGGGTCGCAAACACGCTTTTGACGATGAGATCGGCCATGACACTCAGACCGGCGATGTCCAGGTGTTGCAGCTTTGGCATCAGCGACAAATCGGCCGCAAGGTCCGAGCTGATGTCTTCGCGCAAGCGACCGATGGCCAGGCGCACCGGTAGCGAACCGCCGTACTGCTCGCGGGCCAGAAACAGGAATTGCGAACGATTGGCCGACACCACGTCGAGAAAAATCCGCACCGAGGCATCGATGATGCCGCCCATGACGAACTCGTTGTGACGCACCAGGCGGATGGTTTCGCGGAAGGTTTGTCCGACTTCGCTCACCAGCACCAGGCCCAGTTCATCCATGTCGGCGAAATGCCGGTAGAAACCGGTGGGGACGATGCCCGCGGTTTTCGCCACTTCGCGCAGGCTCAGGCTGCCGAATCCTCGGCCGCACTCCATCAAATGGCGGGCAGCGTCCATCAAGGCATTGCGGGTTTGTTGTTTCTGTTCGGCGCGGGGCAGCATCGCAAGGGTGTTTTCTGGACAAGACAGCGGCGCACTCTAGCAAATCGGCTTTGCCGGCGTCGAACGACTATCGGGAGTGATGCGAGGGAATGCGTGGCTTCTATAAAGTCAAAAGCCCAATCCGTGGATTGGGCTTTTTTTCAAGGCCGCCATGGGCTTAGCTCACAGCGCTGTTGCGTTCGATTACGCGGTCACCACCACCTTCAGCCAGGGTTTGGCCTTGTGGGGTACGGTCGGAACCGTCGGCAGCCAGGGTTTGGCCTTGTGGAGTGCGGTCGGAACCATCAGCAGCCAGGGTTTGGCCTTGTGGAGTGCGGTCGGAACCGTCAGCAGCCAGGGTTTGGCCTTGTGGAGTGCGGTCGGAACCGTCAGCAGCCAGGGTTTGACCTTGTGGGGTGCGATCGGAACCGTCGGCAGCCAGGGTTTGGCCTTGTGGGGTGCGATCGGAACCGTCAGCGGCCAGGGTTTGACCTTGTGGAGTGCGGTCCGAACCATCTTGAGTGATCAGGCCTTTTTCTTTCAGGCGATCATTACCACCTTCGGCAACGGTTTGACTGAACACCGAGTGGCTGTCTTTCACTTGTGGGGTGGCCTGGTCAGCGGCTGGCAGGGCGAAAGCGGTGCTGGCCAGCATGGAGAGGGTAAGGCTAAACAGTAGTTGGCGTTTCATGATCATGTGCTCCGTGGGAGGGCGGCAAAGTGGGTACGAGGCCAATGCTACTCTCGATAAGTCGATATAAAAGTTCATAAACGCAATGGTAATAATCAACAGAATTGATTGTTCCGTGCGAAGGCTCTAGACCGGGCCTTTCCGGCGGATGTTTTCGCACTGATGTGGGTATTTTCTACTCACGTGCGTCGCACAAAAGTGCGGGGTCGGTAACGCCGGATTTCGAGTGCAGGGTGTCCCCGACCGATTATTTGAACGTTAAGCCGCATTTCGATTAAACCTGCGCGCCGTTTCCCAGTCCTAGGCTTCATGCCAGGCCGGTTCTGGCCTGGGGTTTCACACGCGCGTCGCGGTCAGGGCGCTCAGTCGTATTCAGGAGCCCTGTGCAATGACGCGCACCCCGAAAATTCTTGCCTGGACCTTTGCCAGCCTGGTTGTGTTACTGGCGATACTGGTTCTGATCATCGCGTTCTTCGATTGGAACCGGATCAAACCGACCCTCAACGCCAAAGTCTCCGAAGAGCTGCATCGACCGTTTGCCATCAATGGCAACCTCGCGGTGGTCTGGCAGCGTGAGCTTGACGAAGGTGGGTGGCGCGCCTGGGTGCCGTGGCCGCATGTGGTGGCGCAGGACCTGAGCCTCGGCAACCCGGACTGGTCGAAGCAACCGCAAATGGCCACGCTCAAACGCGTCGAGCTGCGCATTTCGCCGCTGGCTCTGTTGGCGCAACGGGTGACGATCCCGCGCATTGACTTGACCGAACCAAACGCAGACCTCCAGCGCCTGGCCGATGGCCGCGCCAACTGGACCTTCAAGCTCGACCCGAAAAACCCGAACGCCAAACCTTCCAGTTGGGTGGTCGACATCGGCGCGATTGGTTTCGACAAAGGCCATGTCACCCTCGACGACCAGAGCCTGAAAACGCAGCTCGACCTGATCATCGACCCGCTTGGCAAACCGATCCCGTTCAGCGACATCGTCGGTGAAAAAGCCGCGAAAACTGCGCAGGAGAAGGGCGCGGCTCCTCAGAATTACGCGTTTTCACTGAAGGTCAAAGGCCAATACCACGGCCAGAAACTGGCGGGCGAAGGCAAGATCGGCGGCCTGCTGGCCTTGCAGGATTCGGCCCGGCCGTTCCCGCTTCAGGCCCAGGTCAAGATTGCCGACACCAGCGTCGAGCTCGCCGGTACGCTGACCGACCCACTCAACCTTGGTGCGCTGGACCTGCGGCTGAAACTGGCCGGCAGCAGCCTGGGCAACCTCTATCCGCTGACCGGCGTGACCCTGCCGGATACACCGCCCTACGCCACCGACGGCCACTTGATCGCCAAGCTGCATGAGCCGGGCGGCGCGGTGTTCCATTACGAAGCGTTCAACGGCAAGATCGGCGAGAGCGACATCCATGGCAGCCTGGCCTATGTCGCCAGTCAGCCTCGGCCGAAACTCAGCGGTTCGCTGCTCTCCAATCAACTCTTGTTTACCGACCTTGCGCCCTTGATCGGCGCCGACTCCAACGCCAAGCAAAAGGCCCGCGGCGGCGAAAGCAAGCAGCCGGCGGACAAGGTGTTACCGGTCGAAGAGTTCAAGACCGAGCGCTGGCGCGACATGGACGCCGACGTCGAATTCACCGGCAAGCGCATCGTCCACAGTGAAAAACTGCCGTTCAACGATCTCTACACGCACCTGGTGCTGACCGATGGCGTGCTCAGCCTCGAACCCCTGCGTTTCGGCGTGGCCGGCGGCAAACTGGATGCGCAGATTCGCCTGAACGGTCGCACCGAGCCGCTGGAAGGCAACGCCAAGCTGACCGGGCGCGGTTTCAAGCTCAAGCAGCTGTTCCCGACCTTTGAACCGATGAAGACCAGTTTCGGCGAGCTCAATGGCGATGCCGACATCAGTGGTCACGGCAACTCGGTGGCCAAGTTGCTGGGCACGGCCAATGGCAATCTGAAGATGCTGATCAACGACGGTGCCATCAGCCGCGAGTTGATGGAGCTGGCCGGGCTGAATGTTGGTAACTACGTGGTCGGCAAAATCTTTGGCGACAAAGAAGTGAAGATCAATTGCGCTGCGGCCGACTTCGACATCAAGACCGGCCTGGCCACCACTCGGTTGTTTGTCTTCGATACCGAGAACGCGATCATCTACATCGATGGCACGGCGAACATGGCGACTGAGCAACTGGACCTGACCATCACCCCGGAATCCAAGGGCTGGCGCCTGATTTCCCTGCGTTCGCCGCTGTACGTGCGGGGCAAGTTCATCAAGCCGGATGCGGGCGTGAAGGCGGTGCCGCTGATATTGCGCGGGGCGGGGATGGTTGTCTTGGGCGTGATTGCGGCACCGGCGGCGGGGTTGCTGGCGCTGGTGGCGCCGAGTGGGGGTGAGCCGAATCAGTGTGCGCCGTTGCTGGAGCAGATGAAGGCGGGCAAGGCACCCGTCACCGTTAAGCCCACCAAATAAACCGATGACGGTCTGACAGGCGCTACAAATCTTTCAGGATGTCGGCCACAGGGAAGTGATCGCTACTCCGGTGTGAGTGACAAGCGCGGCGAAAAGTTTGATGTGATTGGCGACCTTGGCAACAGGCCGGACAATCGGGCTTCCTCCTGCAACCACGCAAAAAACGCCCGCACTGGCGGATGGCGTTCACGACCCGGTACGCACAGCGCGCTGTAACCGGCGCCACTCACCTGGATTTCACTCCGGTAAGCCACCAACAAACCACTGGCCACGCTCTCGGACACCAGAATATTGCTCGCCAGCACCAGGCCTTGTCCGGCGATCGCTGCTTGCAGCGCGTAATGCTCTTCGTCGTATTCGCGGACCGCCGGGTTTGCCGTCAGCCAGGTTTCTGCAGACTGCGAGCACCACGCTTCCCAGCCATGGGCGTACAGCTTCGAGTTGTGCCAACGCACGCTGATCAACGTCGGTGCGCGGATGCTGGCCTGTGCAACCTGTTCCGGCGAGCCATAAACGCCGAACGATTCATCGAACAGGCACAGGCCATAAAGGTTCGGGTAGTCATCGAGGCTATAGCGCACCACCAGATCGACGCTGGCGTCCTGATGCAAATCGATGACTTCGCAATGGGTGTCCAGCCGCACGCTGATGTTCGGATGCCGGGCGTAAAAACGCCCCAGTCGCGGTACCAGCCACAAGGCGGCAAAAGCGGCGGTGGTGGAGATTGTCAGGCTGGTGCCGCTGCGTTGCGGGCGCAAGGTGTCGACGCTTTGCGCCACTTCCAGAAAAGCGCCGTGCAGGCTGTGGAACAGACGCTCGCCGCATTCGGTCAGGCGCACTTGCCGTGGCAGTCGCTCGAACAGCGGCACGCCGAGCCAGGTTTCCAGCGAGCGGATCTGATGAGAAACCGCCGTTGGCGTCACCGACAATTCTTCGGCGGCAGCCTTGAAACTCAGCAGGCGTGAGGCGGATTCGAACGCGCGCAGGGCGGTCAGTGGCAGCGAGGCAAACATTGAACACTCCATGGATGAAATTAATTCATCCAAGCTGATTTTTGCTCATTTGAGACGAGACGGTCGTGGGCACAAGCTGCATGCCACACGCCGTTTGAGTTTAGTCCTCAGGAGATTCAGATGAACACAATTCTTGCCATTCACGCCAGCCCACGGGGCGAACGTTCCCACTCCCGTCGCCTGGCCGAAGTGTTTCTCGGCGCCTGGCAGGCCCGCCATCCGCAAGCGCAACTGACTCGTCGCGAAGTCGGACGGGCGTTGATTCCTCCGGTCAACGAAGCGTTTGTGGCCGCCGCGTTTTACCCCGAGCCCGAGGCGCGGCCGCTGACGATGCAGGCCGACCTCGCGTTCAGCGATGAACTGGTCGCCGAGTTGCTGGGCCACGATCTGCTGCTGATTTCCACGCCGATGCACAACTTCAGCGTGCCCAGCGGCCTCAAGGCGTGGATCGATCAAATCGTGCGGCTCGGGCTGACCTTCAATCACACGCTGGACAATGGTGTCGCGCAATACGAGCCGTTGGTGCACGGCAAGAAAGCGCTGATCGTTACCAGCCGTGGCGGGTTCGGTTTCGGTCCCGGTGGTGAACTGGAAGCCTTGAACCATGCCGATACGCTGTTGCGCACGGCGCTGGGGTTTATCGGCATTACCGACGTGACCGTCGTGGCCGCCGAGGGGGAAGAATCCGCCGAGCGCACCTTCGAGATCTCCGTCGCTGAGGCCGAGCAGCGTTTGCTGACGCTGGCCAGGGAGTTCTAGATGGCCTGGGTGTTTTTGCTGATTGCCGCCGGGTTCGAAGTCACCTTCGCCATGGGCATGAAGTATGCCGAAGGCTTCACCCGGCTCTGGCCGTCGCTGATCACGGTAGTGGCGGCGGTGGGCGGGATTTACTTCCTGACCCTGGCAATGCGCGAATTGCCGGTGAGCATCGCTTACCCGATCTGGACCGCCATCGGTTCGCTGGGCACGGTGTTTCTCGGGTTTGCGTTGCTCGGCGAAAGCCTGACGGCGGTCAAACTGGTATCGGTCGGATTGATCGTGGCGGGGGTGGCGGGGCTGAAATAGAGCGGATGTCATAGACTGGTCGTCGAGCTGTCACATTCGATGTCGATGCTGGGCTGATGTCTTGTATTCAGCCTTGCGTCACCTCACCGATCACAAGGACGTTTGCCCATGTCGCAAGGTTCTGCCACGCGTTATCCGTTGGTGCTGGTCCCGGGAATGCTCGGGTTTATCCGTCTGGTGCTTTATCCGTACTGGTACGGGATCGTGGCGGCGTTGCGCCAGGGAGGGGCGACGGTGATTGCGGTTCAGGTGTCGCCGCTGCACTCGACTGAAGTGCGCGGTGAACAATTGCTGGCGCGGATCGATGAAATCCTGCGCGAAACCGGTGCCGAGAAGGTCAACCTGATCGGCCACAGCCAAGGCTCACTGACCGCCCGTTACGCCGCCGCCAAACGCCCGGATCGCGTGGCTTCCGTGACCTCGGTGGCAGGCCCCAATCACGGCTCGGAACTGGCGGACTACTTGCACAAACATTACCCGGCGGACAGCGCGAGGGGGCGGCTGCTGGCGTTTTTTCTTCGGATCATCGGTGCGTTGATGAGTTTGCTGGAGACGGGTTATCGCGGGCCGAAGCTGCCGGTGGACATCCACGCGTCCCATGAGTCGCTGACGACGGCGGGTGTGGCGTTGTTTAACCAACGTTATCCACAGGGCTTGCCTGAAACATGGGGCGGGCACGGGCCGGAAGAGGTCAACGGCGTGCGCTATTACTCGTGGTCCGGCACGTTGCAGCCAGGCAAGACCGATCGCGGGCGCAATCTGTTCGACGGGACCAACCGCAGTTGTCGGCTGTTTGCCAAAACCTTCGTGCATGAAGTCGGGCATTGCGACGGGATGGTCGGGCGTTACAGCTCGCATCTGGGCACGGTGATTGGCGATGAGTATCCGCTGGATCACTTTGACATCGTCAACCAATCGTTGGGGTGGGTGGGGAAG
>NZ_JAGYGF010000021.1:0-92596 GCF_019947305.1 Pseudomonas sp. BF-RE-21
CACAGGCGCCGCGTTTATTCTGTAGAAACGCTTAATCGTTAACGACCATCGCCGGCAAGCCGGCTCCTACAGGGTTTGGGTGAGGCTGGGTCTTGTGTGCGCCGCTGCACTGTAGGAGCTGGCTTGCCAGCGATGGACTCACAGGCGTCGCGTTTATCCTGTAGAAACGCTTAATCGTTAACGACCATCGCCAGCAAGCCGGCTCCTACAGGGTTTGGGTGAGGCTGGGTCTTGTGTGCGCCGCTGCACTGTAGGAGCTGGCTTGCTGGCGATGGACTCACAGGCGCCGCGTTTATTCTGTAGAAACGCTTAATCGTTAACGACCATCGCCGGCAAGCCGGCTCCTACAGGGTTTGGGTGAGGCTCGGTCTTGTGGACACCGCTGCACTGTAGGAGCTGGCTTGCCAGCGATGGACTCACAGGCGCCGCGTTTATTCTGTAGAAACGCTTAATCGTTAACGATCATCGCCGGCAAGCCGGCTCCTACAGGGTTTGGGTGAGGCTGGGTCTTGTGTGCGCCGCTGCACTGTAGGAGCTGGCTTGCTGGCGATGCAGACGACGCGGTGCATCGGCGGACGTCGTCATATCTGCGCCAGCAACCAGGTACGGAACGCGATCAGCGACGGCAGCCTTTCGTTGCGCGGTGGGTAGGTCAGGTAATAACTGCGCTGGCTGGCGAAGGGTTGGTCCAGGCTGATCAGCTCGCCGTTGGCCAGCTCGTCGGTCACCAGGATGCGCGGCACCAGACCGATACCGATGCCCGCTCTCACGGCCTGGATCAAGTGTGAAGTGAGTTCGAAACTCGGCCCCAGCCGCATCATTCGATGGGGCAGGCCGTGGTGGCTGAACCACTCGCCCCAGACGTTGGCGTTGTTCGCGACGTTGAGCAGCGTCTGCCCGCCAATGCGTTCCGGGGTCCAGGCGTCATGGGCCTCGGCCGCTTCTGGAGAAATGATCACCATCAATTCTTCCGTGTGCAGGCGATGGCTGATCAGGCCCGGCGAGTCGGCCGTGCCGACGACGATCGCGGCATCGATGCCACTGGTTTCGAAGTCGATGGCTTCGATCCGGGAGTTGATGTGCACCAGCATGCCGGGATGGGTTTTGTAGAAGTCGTGAAGGCGCGGCAATAACCATTTCGAACCGAACGTGGGCAATGTGGCCAGGCGCAAGGTGCCGCTGCCTGACTGATAAGCCAGCGCCTGCAATGTGGCGCTGCGGATGCGCCCGAGCGCGTCGCTCATTTCCCGCTGGTAAAGACGACCGACGTCGGTCAATTGCACCTGCCGACCTTCGCGACGAAACAGCGTCAGGCCCAGTTGCTGCTCCAGCGCCTGGACTTGCCTGCTGACGGCGCTTTGGGTCAGTGACAGCTCCAGCGCGGCGCGGGTATAGCTTTCATGCCGGGCGGCGGCTTCAAACGCCAACAGCAAGGACATGGACGGGGTGAGATGGCGGTAATTCATTCGTAAAAGTCATCGATAGCGGCAGGATTATCCGTTTGTCCGGCACCAAAACCTACAGGATCATTGGCTTGGCCGACGACCTGAGGCTGACCTATTAATGCTCAGGCGACAAGTATTTTGATTTCCGTGATTAGACCTACAAGAGATTTTCCAGCGATGATCGCCCAGTTGCCTACCGCTGCACCCGCCGCACAGTACCCGGAATTCCTCCAGGCCTTGCGTGCCGCCGGTTTCCGCGGTCAGCTCAGTGCCGACTATGCCACCCGCACCGTGCTGGCGACCGATAACTCGATTTACCAGCGTCTGCCGCAAGCGGCGGTGTTCCCACTGGATGCAGACGACATCGTGCGCATCGCAACATTGATGGCCGAACCGCGCTTTCGCCAGATCAAGCTGACCCCACGTGGCGGCGGCACCGGCACCAACGGCCAGTCGTTGACCGACGGCATCGTGGTTGACCTGTCGCGACACATGAACACCATCCTCGAAATCAACGTCGCCGAACGTTGGGTGCGGGTGCAGGCGGGTGTGGTCAAAGACCAGCTCAATGCCGCGCTCAAACCTCATGGATTGTTTTTCGCCCCGGAGCTGTCGACGTCCAACCGGGCCACCGTTGGCGGCATGATCAACACGGACGCCAGCGGCCAGGGCAGTTGCACCTATGGCAAGACCCGCGATCATGTGCTGGAACTGGACAGCGTACTGCTCGGCGGTGAGCGCCTGCACAGCCAGCCGCTGTCCGACGCACAGCTGGAAGCTGCATGTGCGCAACCCGGCCGTATCGGCGAGGTGTACCGCACCGCACGGCAGATCCAGGAAACCCAGGCCGAGCTGATCGAGGCGGTGTTCCCCAAACTCAATCGCTGCCTGACCGGTTACGACCTGGCGCACCTGCGCGACGAGCAGGGGCGTTTCAACCTCAATAGCGTGCTGTGCGGTGCGGAAGGTTCGTTGAGTTACCTCGTCGAAGCCAAGCTCAACGTGCTGCCGATTCCCAAGTATTCGGTGCTGGTGAACGTGCGCTACAGCAGCTTCATGGATGCGCTGCGCGATGCCAATGCGTTGCTGGCGCACAAGCCGCTGTCCATCGAAACCGTGGACTCCAAAGTGTTGCTGCTGGCGATGAAAGACATCGTCTGGCACAGCGTCGCCGAGTATTTCCCGGCGGATGCCGAGCGCCCGACGCTGGGTATCAACCTGGTTGAATTCAGCGGCGAAGACCTGTCGGAGGTGAACGCTCGCGTGGCGTCGTTCGTGACGCATTTGCAGGCCGATACGACGATCGAACGGCTGGGCCACACGCTGGCCGAAGGTGCTGAAGCGGTGACCCGTGTCTACACCATGCGTAAACGCTCTGTCGGGTTATTGGGCAACGTCGAAGGCGAAGTCCGCCCGCAGCCGTTTGTTGAAGACACCGCCGTACCGCCTGAGAAACTGGCCGACTACATCACCGAGTTCCGCGCATTGCTCGACAGCTATGGCCTGGCGTACGGCATGTTCGGCCACGTTGATGCCGGCGTGTTGCATGTGCGTCCGGCGCTGGACATGAAAGACCCGAAGCAGGCCGCGCTGGTCAAGCCGATTTCCGATGCCGTGGCCGAGCTGACCCGGCGTTATGGGGGCCTGTTGTGGGGCGAGCACGGCAAGGGTTTGCGCTCGGAATATGTCCCCGATTTTTTTGGCGAACTGTACCCGGCGCTGCAATCGCTCAAGGGCGCGTTCGACCCGCACAATCAGCTCAATCCCGGCAAGATCTGCACCCCGCCGGATGCGGCCCAAGGCTTGCTCAAGGTTAACGAGGTGACGCTGCGCGGTGATCTGGATCGGCAAATCGACGAGCGCGTGTGGCAAAGTTTCGGCAGCGCCGTGCACTGCAACGGCAACGGCGCTTGCTACAACTATGACCCCAACGATGCGATGTGCCCGTCGTGGAAAGCCACGCGGGAACGCCAGCATTCGCCGAAGGGCAGGGCGTCATTGATTCGCGAGTGGTTGCGCCTGCAAGGGGCGGCCAATATTGATGTGTTGCAAGCGGCCCGGGGCAAGTTGACGTGGTTGAGCGGGTTGCCGACGCGACTGCGCAACAACCTGGCGCGCTCGCGCGGCGAGGCGGATTTCTCCCATGAGGTGTACGACGCCATGGCCGGCTGCCTGGCCTGTAAATCCTGCGCGGGACAATGCCCGGTCAAGGTCAATGTCCCGGAATTCCGCTCGCGTTTTCTCGAGCTGTATCACGGTCGCTATCAACGCCCGATGCGCGATTATCTGATCGGCTCGCTGGAGTTCACCATTCCCTACATGGCCTACGCGCCGGGCCTGTACAACGCGGTGATGGGTTCGAATTGGGTGAGTCGTTTGCTGGAGCGACACGTCGGCATGCTCGACAGTCCGCTGATCCACCGCTTCGACCTGCAGAACACGTTGACCCGCTGCAAAGTCGCTGTCGCCAGCGTGCCCGCCCTGCGCGAACTGACTGCCGCACAACGTGAGCGAAGCGTGGTGTTGGTGCAGGACGCCTTCACCCGCTACTTTGAAACACCGCTGTTGGCGAGCTATATCCAGTTGGCGCATCAGTTGGGCTACCGTGTGTTTCTGGCGCCCTACAGTGCCAACGGCAAGCCTTTGCACGTGCAGGGTTTCCTCGGTGCATTCGCCAAAGCGGCGATCCGCAACGCCAATCAGCTCAAGGCCCTGGCCGACTGTGGCGTGCCGTTGGTTGGCCTGGACCCGGCGATGACGCTGGTCTATCGCCAGGAATATCAGAAAGTGCCGGGCCTCGACGGCTGCCCGAAAGTCTTGCTGCCCCAGGAGTGGCTGGTTGATGTGTTGCCTGAAAGGTCCCGTCACGCTGATCAGACGTTCCGTTTGATGGCGCACTGCACCGAGAGGACCAACGTCCCGGCCAGCACCTCGCAATGGGAAACCGTGTTTGCCAGGCTTGGGCTGAAGCTGGTGACCGAGGCAACCGGCTGTTGCGGCATGTCGGGCACCTACGGCCACGAAGCGCGCAACCAGGAGACCTCGCGGACTATTTTCGAGCAATCATGGGCGGGCAAGCTGGACAAGGCGGGTGAAGCGCTGGCGACGGGGTATTCGTGCCGCAGCCAGGTCAAGCGTCTGGCCAGCAAGCAATTGCGTCACCCGCTGGAGGTGGTGTTGGAGCATGTGCTCGTTGAGTGAAGAGTAGGGCGTCAGTCCGGAACGCCTGCCTGCTCTTCTTTCTCGGGAGCAGCAGGCCAGGCACTGATCACCGATTGCAGGAACTGCCCGGACAACTCCGGGTTGTCCAACGCCCTGGCAATCAACATCGCCCCGGCGATCGATGACAGGATGCGCAGCGATTCCTGGTATTTTTCCTCGTCACTTTCCCCCTCGACCAGCGCCATCAGCGTTTCGATCAAACGCTCGACGCCTTTGGTGAAGGAGTTGCTGACGGTCCCGCCGGCGCGGGCAACGTCAGCGCCCAATGCCGGGATGGGGCAGCCTTCGGTCCAGTTATCCAGGTGCCCTTGCGTCAGGTAACCCTTGATGAGCTCGGGAATGGATTTGGCGTCCCGCCAGTCCTGGATATTGGACTCGAACGTGCGGGTGACGGCTTCTGAAGCCAACTGCACCTTGCCGCCCGGAAACTGTCCGTAAAACCCGCCATGGGTCAGGCCCACGGAACGGGACAGTTCACCAATGCCGATGCCGTCGATTCCCTTTTCCCGATACAGCCGGGACGCGGCCGTGAGGATCGCCTCTTTGTTTGCGGCGGCCTGGTCTTTCGTGACTTTCATGAGTCTGCTCCTGTCGCCAGGTCGGCATCGCTTGGGAAAAGCTGTGCTGAGAGGCTGGTATTGATGATGCGCGTCATATAAAGTCGCTGCAATGGCTTTTCCGGTATCGACTCAAGTCTGGCGGATTCCCCGCCTGTGGCTCAAGTCAAAAATCTCTACGTGGACCTGCCCCATGAATCGTAATGATCTGCACAGTATCGATCTGAATCTGCTGGTGGTATTCGACACGCTGATTCAGGAGCGAAACCTCACCCGCACCGCTGAGAAACTGTCGCCGGGCCAGCCCGCCATCAGCGCGGCGCTGGTGCGTTTGCGCAAGTTGTTCAACGACCCTTTGTTCGAGCGCATCGGTCGCCGAATGGTGCCCACTCCACGGGCATTGAGTGCGGCGCAGACGCTGGGGCCGGCGCTGGATTGCGTGTGTTCGGCAATCGCTCACAAGAGGGGTTAACCGGGTCGACCCTTTTTTTTGTCCTTAAACATGACGGCTATCATTAATGATGATAGCCAACTTCACTCCGTTCGATTCGTCGTGACCTCGCGCGAGGCCGAGAATCCGCAAAATCCCAAACCGTCTGGCGGACACAACCCATGGAACAGTCACTCAAACCTTTGCGTTATCCCTTGGCTGCGTTGGCGCTGCTGATGCTTGCCGCGTGTGAACGTACACCCAGCGCCGCACAGGCTCCGGGGGCGCCGCACGTTACCGTCGCCAAAGTGCTCGAGCAGCCCATTACCGAGTGGGATGAAGTCACCGCTCGCCTGGAAGCACCGGAAACCGTCGAGGTTCGTCCACGGGTGTCGGGCCAGATCGAACGCGTGGCCTTTACTGATGGCGCGCTGGTGAAGAAGGGCGACTTGCTATTCCAGATTGATCCACGGCCGTTCGAACATGAGGTGCATCGCATCGAGGCGCAGCTGCAACAGGCACGCGCCACCCTGGTCCGCACCGGCAACGAAGCGCAGCGCGGCCAACGTCTATTGAGCAGCAACGCGATCTCCGCAGAGCTCGCCGACACCCGCACGACCACTGCGCAAGAAGCCAGGGCCGGTGTCGATGCCATTCAGGCGCAGCTGGATCTGGCGCGTTTGAACCTCAGCTTCACCCGCGTTACCGCGCCGATCACCGGCCGGGTCAGCCGTGCGGAAATCACCGCGGGCAACATCGTGACCGCCGACACTACAGCGCTGACCAGCGTGGTCTCCACGGACAAGGTCTACGCCTATTTCGATGCGGACGAGCGCATGTTCCTCAAGTACAGCCTGCTTTCCCGCCAGGGCCAGCGCGGTCAAGCCACGCCGGTGTACATGGGCCTGTCGAACGAGGAGGGCAACAGCCACCTCGGGCAGATGAACTTCGTCGACAACCAGGTCAATCCGAAAACCGGCACCATCCGTGGTCGCGCGGTGTTCGACAACGCAGACGGCCAGTACACCCCCGGCCTGTACGCCCGGTTGAAACTGGTGGGCAGCGCCGCCTATCCCGGCCTGTTGATCAAGGACGAAGCGGTGGGCACCGACCTCGGCAAAAAATTCGTGCTGGTGGTCGATCAGGACAACAAAGCCGTGTATCGCAGCGTCGATCTGGGGCCGAAGCTTGAAGGCTTGCGCATCGTGCGCAGCGGCTTGCAGAAAGACGATCGCATCGTCATCAACGGCTTGCAGCGCGTGCGGCCCGGCGCAGTGATCGATCCGCAGGATGCGCCGATGGCCAGCCCGGAAACCGTCGCCACACTCGCTCGCCAGCGTCAGGCCATCGAAGCCTCCAATCAGCCGGCTGCCGCTAAATCACCTGCCCTGGTGAAAGCGGATTCTGCCGCTGCACCTCGCGGATAAGGAGCACCGACATGAAGTTCTCCCAGTTCTTTATCACGCGGCCGATCTTTGCGGCGGTGTTGTCGCTGCTGATCCTGATCGCCGGCGCGATCTCGCTGTTCCAGTTGCCGATCAGTGAATATCCGGAAGTGGTTCCACCGACCGTCGTCGTTCACGCCAACTACCCGGGCGCCAACCCGAAAGTCATCGGCGAAACCGTGGCAGCCCCTTTGGAGCAAGCCATCACCGGTGTCGAGAACATGCTGTACATGTCCTCGCAATCCACGGCTGACGGCCGGCTTACCCTGACCGTGACTTTCGCGTTGGGCACCGATCTGGACAACGCCCAGGTCCAGGTGCAGAACCGCGTGACCCGTACCGAGCCCAAGCTGCCCGAGGAAGTGACGCGTATCGGTATCACCGTCGACAAGGCGTCCCCCGAGCTGACGTTGCTGGTGCACTTGGTGTCGCCGGACAAACGCTACGACATGCTCTACCTGTCCAACTACGCGATCCTCAACGTCAAGGACGAGCTGTCGCGTCTGGAAGGGATCGGCGATGTGAAGATGTTCGGCATCGGCGATTACTCGCTGCGTATCTGGCTCGATCCGGACAAAACCGCTTCACGCAATCTGACTGCCACTGATGTGGTCACAGCGGTGCGCGAGCAAAACCGTCAAGTCGCCGCTGGGCAACTGGGTTCGCCGCCAGCACCGAATGCCACCAGCTTCCAGATGTCGATCAACTCCCAGGGACGGTTGGTCAGCGAAGAAGAGTTTGAAAACGTGATCGTGCGCAGTGGCCCGAACGGCGAAATCACGCGCCTGAAGGACATTGCCCGGATCGAACTGGGTTCCAACCAGTACGCCTTGCGCGCCTTGCTCAACAACCAGGAAGCGGTGGCGATGCCGATCTTCCAGCGGCCAGGTTCCAACGCCATCGACGTCTCCGATCAGGTGCGGGC
Organism: Pseudomonas sp. BF-RE-21; assembly: GCF_019947305.1. NCBI lineage: Bacteria > Pseudomonadati > Pseudomonadota > Gammaproteobacteria > Pseudomonadales > Pseudomonadaceae > Pseudomonas > Pseudomonas sp. BF-RE-21. The sequence continues at coordinate 8,025 of NZ_JAGYGF010000021.1, forward strand.
GAAGATGGCCGAGCTGAAGAAGAACTTCCCGGAAGGCATGGATTACGAGATCGTCTACGACCCGACGATTTTCGTCCGCAGCTCGATTGAAGCGGTGGTGCACACGCTGTTCGAAGCACTGATTCTCGTGGTGCTGGTCGTTATCCTGTTCCTGCAAACCTGGCGCGCTTCGATCATTCCATTGGTGGCCGTGCCCGTGTCGCTGATCGGTACGTTTGCCGTGATGCACCTACTCGGATTTTCGCTCAACGCGCTGTCGCTGTTCGGCCTGGTCCTCGCCATCGGGATCGTGGTCGACGATGCCATTGTGGTGGTGGAGAACGTCGAACGAAACATTGAATCCGGACTGGAACCGGTCGAAGCGACCAAGAAAGCCATGGGCGAAGTGACCGGGCCGATCATCGCCACGGCGCTGGTGCTGTGCGCGGTGTTCGTGCCTGCGGCTTTCATCTCGGGTCTTACGGGACAGTTCTACAAACAGTTCGCGTTGACCATCGCGATCTCCACGGTGATCTCGGCGTTCAACTCCCTGACCTTGTCACCGGCGTTGGCGGCGGTGTTGCTCAAGGCCCATGGCGCACCGAAAGACCGGTTCTCCAGAGTGCTGGATCGTTTGCTCGGTGGCTGGCTGTTCAAACCGTTCAACCGTTTCTTCGAAAAGGCCAGTCACGGCTACATGGTTGCCGTGGCCAAAGTCATTCGTGGCAGCAGCGTAGCGTTGTTGGTGTACGCCGGTCTGATCGCCATGACCTGGATGGGTTTCAGCACCACGCCGACCGGCTTCGTGCCGACCCAGGACAAAAAGTACCTGGTGACCTTCGCGCAATTGCCGGACGCCGCGAGTCTCGACCGCACCGAGTCGGTGATCCGTCGCATGAGCACCATCGCCATGAACGAGCCGGGTTTCGACAGTGCCGTGGCATTCCCGGGCCTTTCAATCAACGGCTTCACCAACAGCCCGAACGCCGGTATTGCGTTCATCGGCTTGAGTTCGTTCGAAGAGCGTAAAGACCCGAGCCTGTCTGCCAAGGCGATTTCCGCCTCGCTCAACGGCAAGTTCGGCGGCATTCAGGACGCCTACATCGCCGTGTTCCCGCCACCGCCGGTACAAGGCCTGGGCACCATCGGTGGCTTCCGTCTGCAGATCGAAGACCGTGGCAACCTGGGCTACGACGAGCTGTACAAAGAGACGATGAACATCATCGCCAAGAGCCGTAGCACGCCGGAGCTGGCCAACCTGTTCACCAGCTACACCGTGAACGTGCCGCAGGTCGAAGCCGCCATTGACCGGGAAAAAGCCAAGACTCACGGGGTGAAGATCAACGATATTTTCGACACCTTGCAGGTCTACCTGGGCTCGCTGTACGCCAACGACTTCAACCGTTTTGGCCGGACCTATCAGGTCAACGTGCAGGCTGAGCAGCAGTTCCGCCAGGAGCCAGAACAGATCGGTCAGTTGAAGGTGCGCAATGATCGCGGCGAAATGATTCCGCTCGCCACGTTCGTCAAGGTCAGCCCGACGTCAGGCCCTGACCGGGTCTCGCACTACAACGGTTTCCTCACCGCCGAAATCAACGGCAGTGCAGCCCCCGGCTACAGCTCCGGACAGGCACAAGCCGCGATTGAAAAGTTGCTCAAGGAAGAATTGCCCAACGGCATGACGTACGAGTGGACCGACCTGACCTACCAGCAGATTTTGTCGGGCAACACGGCTTTGCTGGTGTTCCCGCTCTGCGTGCTGTTGGCGTTCCTGGTGCTGGCGGCGCTGTATGAAAGCTGGAGCCTGCCATTGGCGGTGATTCTGATTGTGCCTATGACCCTGCTGTCGGCGATTGCCGGGGTGATCATTTCCAAGGGCGACAACAACATCTTCACCCAGATCGGCCTGATCGTGTTGGTCGGCCTGGCCTGCAAAAACGCGATCCTGATCGTCGAATTCGCCAAGGATAAACAGGACCAGGGCATGTCGCCGCTGGATGCAGTGCTGGACGCTTGCCGCATGCGTCTGCGGCCGATTCTGATGACGTCCTTCGCGTTCATCATGGGGGTGATTCCGCTGGTGACGTCCACGGGTGCCGGCTCGGAAATGCGTCGTGCGATGGGTGTCGCGGTGTTCTCCGGGATGCTCGGCGTGACCTTCTTCGGGTTGCTGCTGACGCCCGTGTTCTTCGTGCTGATTCGTCGCTACATCGAGCGCAAAAACGCGCGCAAGGTCACCAAGGCTCATCAGGCAAACGCACTCAATCAGGAGGCACATTCATGAACACCTTGAAGCTGATTTTACCCAGCCTCCTGGTCGTCGCGCTCGGCGCCTGCACGGTAGGCCCCGACTACAAAACGCCGGACACCGCACCCGCCAACGTCGTGTCTGCCCAAGGCAGTGCCTACGATCAATCGCGTTTTGAAACGGTGTGGTGGCAACAGTTTGATGACCCCACGCTCAATCAGTTGGTGAGCAAGTCCCTGGAGGGCAACCGCGACTTGCGCGTCGCGTTTGCCCGCTGGAAAGCCGCCCGGGCTATTCGTGATGACGTCAGCGATGACATTTTGCCGGTTGTCACCAGCCGCGTCAGCAGCCAGCACGGCAAGTCGCAAGTGCCTGGCCTGACCGAAAGCCGCGTCAATATCGAGCGCTACGACCTGGGCCTCGACATGGCTTGGGAAGTCGATCTGTTCGGCCGGATCCAGCGTCAACTGGAATCCAGCAGCGCCCAGGAAGACGCTGCCGCCGCAGACTTGTTTCAGCTTCGCGTGACAATGATCGCCGAGCTGGTGGATGCCTACGGCCAATTGCGCGGCGCGCAGTTGCGGGAAAAAATTGCCCTGGCCAACCTGAAGAATCAGCAGGATTCGCGCAGCGTGACGGTCAGCCTGCGCGATGCCGGCGTGGGTAATGAGCTCGACGTGGTGCGTGCCGACGCACGTTTGGCGGCTGTCGAGGCGACGGTTCCGCAACTGCAAGCGGAACAGGTGCGGCAGAAAAACCGCATCGCCACGCTGTTGGGTGAACGCCCGGATACGTTGAGCGTGTCGTTGAGCCCTGCGCAGTTGCCCGCCATCGCCAAAGCATTGCCGATCGGTGATCCCGCCGAGCTGCTGCGCCGGCGTCCCGATGTGCTCGCCGCCGAGCGCAGGCTGGCGTCCTCCACGGCGGAAATCGGCGTGGCCACCGCCGACCTGTTCCCGAGAGTGAGCTTGAGCGGCTTCCTCGGTTTCACCGCTGGCCGTGGATCGCAGATTGGTTCAAGTGCCGCCAGAGCCTGGGGATTGGGACCGAGCATTACCTGGGCAGCTTTTGACCTGGGCAGTGTGCGAGCGCGCATCCGGGGTGCCGACGCGAATGCCGAAGGCGCCTTGGCCACCTACGAACAGCAAGTGCTGCTGGCGCTGGAAGAGTCGGAAAACGCCTTCAGCGACTACGGCAAACGCCAGCAACGGCTGCTGTCGTTGATCCGGCAAAGCGAGTCCAGCCGAGCGGCGGCAGACCTGGCGGCGATCCAGTACAAGGAAGGCACGGTGGATTATCTGGTGTTGCTGGATGCGCAGCGTGAACGCCTGAACGCCGAGGATGCGCAGGCCTTGGGTGAGACTGATCAGTACCGGGGCATCGTCGCGATCTATAAGGCGTTGGGAGGAGGGTGGGACAGTGGCGGCAAAAAAGTGGTAACCACGAACTGATGCCGGTGTGAGATCTGTCGCCCTACGCTGACGGTGTGGGGCGGCCGGTCGGATATTTCGGATGCATCACCATCCTTTCACTCCACTCATATCGGGCAACTTGTGCGCAATGCCCTTGTGGCAGTCGATGCAAGTGGCCTCACCCTTGGCCAATGCGGTGGAGTGCATCGCCGCAGCGCGTTTGCCCTGGCGGGTAAAGTCCATGAACTCAAAGTTGTGGCAGTTGCGACATTCGCGCGAGTCGTTGGCCTTGAGCCTGGCCCATTCATGTTCCGCCAGTTCACGGCGCAAGGTGAGGAATTTGTCGCGGGTGTCGATGGTGCCGAACAGCTTGCCCCAGACTTCCTTCGATGCCTGCATCTTGCGCGCGATCTTGTGCGTCCACTCATGGGGGACGTGGCAGTCCGGGCAACTGGCGCGCACACCGGATCGGTTGGTGTAGTGAATGGTGTCCTGCAACTCGACATAGACGTTGTCGCGCATCTCGTGGCAGGAAATACAGAACTTCTCGGTGTTGGTCAGCTCCAGCGCTGTGTTGAAACCGCCCCAGAAAATGATCCCGGCGATAAAGCCGCCCAGTGTCAGAAACCCCAGGCTGAAGTAAACGCTGGGTCGACAGAGGATGCCCCAATAATCCTTAAGCAGGGCGAACAGTGCTTTCATGGCGCCTCCTCAAGGTTTTTGCGCAGCGTTGGCATCGTCTTGCAGGATTTTGTCGATGGTTTCAAAGGTGTTGCCCACCAGCGGCAGTACCTCTTTTTGCGGCACGTGGCACTGAGTACAGAAGTAGCGCCGGGGCGAGACCGCCGCCAGCGCCTGACCGTCGCGGTCCATGTAGTGGGTGATGCTGATCATCGTCGCCTGGGTGCGCGCGCTATTGGCCCGGCTGTGGCACGTCAGGCATTTGTTGCCGTTCTTGTCGATCTGGTACCCGCGAATGCTGTGGGGAATGGTCGGCGGCTGGTCAGGATAGTTGCGCTCGCGCTTCAGGTCCTTGTTTTCATCGTTGGCAATCGGTGGCGCGGGCATGCTCCGGGTGAGGGTGCCGCCGGGGCGGCGACCGTCGGGGCCGGGCGCGTCCAGCGGGTAATCGACCTCGGCGGCGAGCACCATGCCCATTGCGGCAAGCAGTACCAGGGGCAGGATTCGAAAAGTCATGACGGTTCTCCTCAAGCCGCGCTGATCAACTCGATGCGGATGGCGCATTTCTTGTAGTCGGTCTGCTTGGAGATCGGGTCGGTGGCGTCGAGCGTGACCTTGTTGATCAACTTGTTGGCATCGAAAAACGGTACGAACACCAGGCCGCGGGGTGGTTTGTTGCGCCCGCGGGTTTCGATACGCGCGCGGATTTCACCGCGGCGGCTGATCAGCTTCACTTCACTGCCACGCCGTGCCTTCAAGGCCTTGGCGTCCTCCGGATGCATGTACACCAGGGCGTCCGGCACCGCTCTGTACAACTCCTCGACTCGCTGGGTCATGCTGCCCGTATGCCAGTGTTCGAGGACCCGGCCGGTGCTCAGCCAGAACGGGTAGTCAGCATCCGGGATTTCGGCCGGTGGTTCGTAGGGCAGGGCGAAGATGATCGCCTTCTTGTCCGGGTAGCCATAGAACTGCACTTCGCTGCCGGCCTCCACGTAAGGATCGAGGCCCTCGCGATAACGCCAGCGGGTCTCCTTGCCGTCGACCACCGGCCAGCGCAGGCCCCGTTCGCTGTGGTAAAGGTCGAAGGGTGCCAGGTCATGGCCGTGGCCACGACCGAACCGGGCGTACTCTTCGAACAAGCCTTTTTGCGCATAGAAACCAAAGGCCTTGGCTTCGTCGTTCTTGTAGCCGGCCTCGATTTGCTCGACGGGAAACTGGTCGACCTGACCGTTCCTGAATAGAACCTCGAACAGGGTTTTGCCTTTGTATTGCGGCGATTTGGCCAGCAACTCGGCAGGCCAGGTTTCGTCGGTGGTGAAGCGTTTGGAAAACTCCATCAGCTGCCACAAGTCCGATTTGGCGTCTCCCGGTGCGGTGACCAATTGATGCCAGAACTGCGTGCGACGTTCGGCATTGCCAAAGGCGCCTTCCTTTTCCACCCACATGGCGCTGGGCAGGATCAGGTCGGCGGCCTGGGCGGAAACGGTGGGGTAAACGTCCGAGACGATGACGAAGTTTTCCGGGTTGCGCCAGCCAGGCAAGACTTCCTGCATGATGTTCGGCCCGGCGTGCATGTTGTTGCTGGCCTGGGTCCAATACACGTTGAGGACGCCGTCCTTGAGCATGCGGCTCTGTTGCACCGCGTGAAAACCGACTTTCTCCTGGATGGTGCCGGCCGGCAGTTTCCAGATCTGTTCTGCGGTGGCGCGGTGCTTGGGGTTGGTCACTACCATGTCGGCGGGCAAGCGGTGGGAGAAGGTGCCGACCTCCCGCGCAGTGCCACAGGCCGACGGCTGGCCGGTCAACGAGAATGGGCTGTTGCCCGGCTCGCTGATCTTGCCGGTGAGCAGGTGGATGTTATAGATCAGATTGTTGGCCCACACCCCGCGTGTGTGTTGGTTGAAACCCATGGTCCAGAACGACACGACCTTGCGTTCGGGGTCCGCATAAAGTTCAGCCAGGGCCTTGAGGCGTTCCGGGGCAACGCCGGACTCTTTCGCGGTACGTTCCAGGGTGTAGGGTTTGACGAACGCGGCGAACTGCTCGAAGGACATATCGGTCCAGGTATTGGCCTTGTCGGCATTCTTCGCCTGTTTTTCCCGTGGGTCGTCGGGACGCAAGCCGTAGCCGATGTCATCGGCGCCTTTGGCGAAGCGCGTGTGCTTGCTGATGAAATCCTTATCGACCTTACCGTTTTCAATGATGTGGTTGGCAATGTAATTGAGGATCAGCAGGTCGGATTGCGGCGTGAATACCATGGGAATATCGGCCAGTTCGAAGCTGCGATGCTCGAAGGTCGACAGCACCGCGACTTTCACGTGCGGCTGGCTCAGGCGCCGGTCGGTGACCCGGCTCCATAGAATCGGGTGCATCTCAGCCATGTTCGAGCCCCACAGCACAAAGGCGTCGGTGGCTTCGATGTCGTCGTAGCAGCCCATCGGTTCATCCGCGCCAAAAGTGCGCATGAAACCCATCACCGCCGAGGCCATGCAATGGCGGGCATTGGGGTCGATGTTGTTGCTGCGAAAACCGGCTTTCATCAATTTGTTGGCCGCGTAACCTTCCCAAACCGTCCATTGCCCGGAACCGAACATGCCGACCGATTCCGGGCCTTTGCTCTTCAGGGCTTGCTTGAACTTTTCTTCCATGATGTCGAAGGCCTGGTCCCAGCTGATCGGCTGGAATTCGCCCTGTTTGTCGAACTGGCCGTTGGTCATGCGCAGCAGTGGCTGGGTCAGGCGGTCCACGCCGTACATGATTTTGGAGAGAAAATAGCCCTTCACGCAGTTGAGTCCGCGGTTGACCTCGGCCTTGACGTCGCCATGGGTGGCGACCACCCGGTTGTCGCGGGTCGCGACCATCACGCTGCACCCGGTGCCGCAGAAACGGCAGGGCGCCTTGTTCCAGTCCAGGGTGACCATGTCCGCCTCGGTAATCAGGTTACTGGCGGACGTGGCAATCGGCAGGCCAGCGGCGGCGGCTGCGATGGCCGCGGCCTGGGCCTTGACGAACTCTCGGCGGGACATGCTCATTCGGTGTCTCCTGTGGGCTCTAGGAGTTCGTGATAGATCAACGCGGCGTTGAGCACACCCGGCAGATTGTTGATTTGCTCGATACGTTGCAGGATCTGATTTTCGTGGCTGGCCTCAAGCACGACCACCAGTTTTCCGGCGGCACTTTCGTGATGTAATTCCAGGCCGTCCAATAGACGCAAGTTGGCTTTGACGGCGTCGAATAGTTCAGGTCGGGCAAGTACCACCAGGCTGGCTATATGCAGAGTTTCGTCCATGCGCTGACTCCAACAGGCTCTGAAAGAGAACTATCAGTTAGGTGGTCCGGGCGGGCCGTAGAGCATTTGGAAAAACCAGATGAGGAAGCCATAGCCGCCCACTATCGCGACCGACAGCAGCGGAAAAAGGCAGACGACAAGAAAGACAAACAGCCGGGCTTCTTTGCGACGCTGCGGTTTTTGTTCTTCAGCCAACGACATGAGAATCTCCTGCCGAAACTTGCGTTGATACTAGATCAGTAGTTAAGGGGAGGACTTCTGCCCTGAGTTTTTCTCGACCAATGGTTAACTATCGGTCCAGCAGAGGTGCCAGCAGTGCACACATGCTGCGCCAGTGCGAACCCTCCCAGTAAACCCGTTGGCAGGCGTCGCAGCGCAGGAAGTGCGAATAGAGCGCGCCAACGCGTGGCGGCACCTGCGGCCGGGCCAGTTCCGGGCTGATCTCGTGCAGCGGCAGGTTGCAATGAAGGCACAGGCTGAATGGCCGCGCGCTACGCGCCAGGTCGAGGCGCTCGTACAATTCGCGCAGCTGCAGCGACGGTTTCAGGGCGTGCACGTAACAGCCATGGCTGATGATCCGCCGCTTGAGCAGTTCGCGGTCACGGGTCAGCACGATACGTCCTTGCTGCGCAGCGATCTCAGCGATCTCGCCATCCTCGAAGCCATTGTCGTAGAGGGTGTCGAAGCCGCTCATGCGCAGCAGGTTGGCCAGCCCGCCCAGGTGCGCATCCGCGACGAAGCGCAGCACCCGTAAAGGTTGAGCCCGAACCTTTAACAGCGGGCTGATGTCCAGCGTTTCGAACTTGGGATACACCGCCAACCGGTCATCATCGAAGATCATCCGCTCGAAACCCACCGACTCGCCGTTGAGCAACACCAGTTCGACCTCCGTGTGCGGTATCCCGAGCGCCTCGATCATGTGCTTGACCGTTGCCCCTCGCGCGCACTTGCAGGTGAATGACTGCCGCCGTCGTTCGGCCGGCAGGAAATCGTTGAGCTCCTCGTAGAAGCGGAAGGTTGCACTGGCCATGATGAACAGTATGGCAGGGCTGCAGGATGAGCGAGTCTGGCCCGGACATCTTCTGCGGCGGGGCCCCGACTACGATCGTGTTGGAATTGCTCAGGGATAGGTTTGATGCCGATTTGTTCAGGGCCTTCCAGGCCGCCAGGAAAAAAAACAGTGGGCCAAATGTATCGCTGTGTATCCAGACCCGCTGTAAAGATGCTGGCGTACAAATGCCCCTCGATCCGGATACATCCGGGATACACGGTTGCAGTCAAATAGCCTGGCCTTAGCGAGAAAGCAAACGCACCTCGCACCACGGCTTGTCGCCCTGGTGGCATGACCCCGAGCGGCCTCACCGCACACAGTATCCGGAGAAATAACCATGTCCCGTCTTTCGAACAAATCCCGTATTGGCCTGATCGCTGTTTCACTGGTCGGCTGCATGAACCTCGCTTCGTCCGCCTTCGCCGCTGACGCACTGCCTCAAGGCTACCAACTCGCCGCGGCGGAAAAGACCAGTGAAGGCAAGTGTGGCGAAGGCAAGTGCGGTGCCAGCGAAACTGGCGCCAAAGTCACCAAGGCCGGTGAAGGCAAGTGCGGTGAAGGCAAATGCGGCGACGCTTCCTTCGCCCGTACCGACACCGACCACGACGGCCGCGTTTCCCTGAAAGAATTGCTGACCGTGGCCCCAAAGGGGGCTGAAGAGTTCAAGGCGATGGACACCAACAACGACGGTTTCCTTTCTGAAGGCGAGGTCTACAAATTCCGCACCAACCAGTTCACCTCCAACGGCAAGAAAGTGCCAACCGAGCTGTTCACCAAAATGAGCAAAGCGCAGGGCTGATAGTGGGGCTGCCGACTACGACAACACCGGTGTGGCGAGATAGGGTTTTCTCTATCTCGCCACATCGGTGTTTTATTCGTTGCGATCTATAAAGCGTCGGGGAGCTTCAAATCGACCGTTGATTTACCCGCCGGGTCAGTTCCTCCGCTGACTCCTTGCGTTCGGAGTAACGGTCAACCAGGTCCGGGCGCTCGCGCAGCAACAGGGTGAACTTCACCAGCTCCTCCATGACGTCCACCACCCGGTCATAAAGCGCGGACGGTTTCATGCGGTTGTCTTCGTCGAATTCCAGATAAGCCTTCGGCACGGAAGACTGGTTGGGGATGGTGAACATCCGCATCCAGCGCCCCAGCACGCGCAGTTGATTCACCACGTTAAACGACTGAGAACCACCACTGACTTGCATGACCGCGAGGGTTTTGCCCTGGGTCGGGCGAATGGCGCCTAGCGCGAGCGGCACCCAGTCTATCTGTGCCTTGAACACGGCCGACATCGAGCCGTGACGTTCAGGCGAACACCAGACCTGTCCTTCCGACCATTGCATCAGTTCGAGCAGTTCCTGGACTTTCGGGTGATCGGTCGGTGCATCGTCCGGCAGAGGAAGGCCGGATGGATTGAAGATCCGCGTTTCTGCACCGAAATGTTCGAGCAATCGGGCGGCTTCCTCGATCAGCAGACGACTGAATGAACGCGGTCGAGTCGATCCGTACAACAGCAGGATTCGCGGCTTGTGCGGGGTGTCGTCACCGGCAATGGATTGAATCAGGGAGGCGTCGAGATTGGGCAGTTCGTGGGACATGAGGGCTCCGGTTACAGGGTGCTGATGCGATCGAGTTCGCGCTTCAACGCATCCCGGTCAAGTTCGCCGAAGGGCAGGGCGAGGAAGGCCCGGCAGCGTGTTTCGATGCGCGCCAGGGTTGAGTGGAAGGCTGCGGTCACGACCGCTTCGTCGCCCTTCACCTCGGATGGATCTTCCAATCCCCAATGGGCCTTCAGCGCCGGCCCGAAGTAAACCGGGCACGCCTCGCCGGCAGCCTTGTCACAGACGGTGATGACAATGTCCGGTGGGTTGGCTTCGAAGGCGTCGTTGCCTTTACTGCTCAACCCGTCAATCGCGATGCCGGCTTCTTGCAACGTCACAAGACTGCGCGGCAGAACCTGGCCCTTGGGGAAGCTGCCGGCACTGACTGCCTGAAAACCTTGCGGCGCGAGATGATTGAACATCGCTTCGGAGAGGATGCTGCGGCAGCTATTGGCGGTGCACATGAACAGAACGCGCATGGTGACTTCTCTGAGTACATATGGTTAATCGAATATACGGTTTTCCATATGGATAGGTCAAATGCTGTCTGAATGTCAATTCATTGCCTGGCATGGGGCGTTGCTGGAATGCGGTCTTTGAGAACGAGGCCGCTGCAGAGTCCGTAGGGCTGACTCATTCGCCCAAATCATTACTACCTTTGCAGGCGGATCGATCAGATCCATCAGTATTCCTTCCTCATTGCCATAACGTGCATTTGATTTAACGCCCAAACCGACTAATATACGTTCCATATCCATTTCATATAGTGAAGCTCATGGGCATCGTAAAAATTTCTGAAGACATGCATGAGCATCTGCGCGTCGCGAGCGATGCGTTGAGTCGCTCGATCAACGCTCAGGCCGAGCACTGGATGCGTATCGGGATGCTTGCCGAATTACACCCCGACCTGGATCACAGCGACATTTGCCGCATGCTGATTCGTGCAGAACTGCAAGGCGGTCTTGATTTGAAGAAGCTCTGCGCCCTCGAAGAAAGTTCGCAAGGCCCACAGGTTCATGCAGCCATCGGAGCCAGGAAATGAGGGCGAACGTGCGCATCAATACCCGGGCAGACATCGCCAGCTCGCGTGCCGCTGCAACGCTGGCGGCCGAGGTGCTGGCCATGATTGGGCCTTATGTGAAAGCGGGTGTCACCACCGACGAGCTCGATCAGCGCTGTCACGACTACATCGTCAATGTGCAAAAGGCCATTGCGGGGAATATCGGGTATCTCGGCTACCCGAAAACCGTGCTGACGTCCGTCAATCAGGTGGTCTGCCATGGCCTGCCTTCGGCCACTGTCCTGAAGGATGGCGACATTGTGAATATCGACGTCGCTGTCAAAAAGGACGGTTGGTATGGCGACACCAGTCGAATGTATTTCGTGGGTGAACCCAGTCCGCAGGCTCGGCATTTGGTCAAGACCACCTATGAAGCGCTGTGCGCCGGTATTCGAGTCGTTCGCCCCGGTGCCACGCTGGGCGATATCGGTTATGCCATTCAGTCGGTCGCCGAAAGGGATGGATTCAGTGTTGTGCGCGAATACTGCGGTCACGGTATTGGCAAGGTCTATCACGATGAGCCGCAGATCCTCCATTACGGCTACCCCGGCCAGGGATTGCAGTTGAAAGCGGGCATGATTTTCACCATTGAGCCCATGTTGAACGCGGGTAAGCGTCATGTGAAAACCCTGGCGGACGGCTGGACAGTTGTCACCAAGGATCACTCCCTTTCGGCCCAGTGGGAGCACATGGTGGCGGTCACTGACGATGGCTTTGAGGTTCTATCTGCCTGGCCTGACAGCGTCGAAGAGTTCCCGGCTATCCGATAACCCGGCCCTGGACGGGCCTTTGACATTTGTGCGGTGGCGGCAGGCCGATGGCGAACATTCACCCCGGCCTCTTTCAGGCAAACGCCTCCTCGATAAATGCTTCCAGCGCCTTGTCTTCCAATATCTCGATGGAGAAGTGCCCGAAGCGTTTGGGCAACCAGATGATGCGGGCCCCGGACGGGGATTGCAGGTTCGCGCGGGCGAGGGGTTTGCCGTTTTCGTCTTCTGGCTGAACACCCGTGGCGATCAATTCGTCATAGGCCTGCTCGATGTCCGGCGTGGAGTAGCAGTGGCGATAAATCATGCCTTCACCCGAAGAATCCAGGAGTTCCTTCAGGTTCCCCGTCAACGGTTGCACGAGCATGAAACGCTCCTGACCGATCAACGCAATCGCGTAGCGCACGTGCAGGCCACCGCGTTCCCAGACGAGCGTTTTCGAGATCCTGGCCTTCAGTGTCTGTGCGTAGTAAGCACAGGCTTCTTCGAGATTCGTGACCAGTACATCGACGTGACTGAACTTCAGTTCCATTGCATTTCTCCTGTCAAACCGGCGTCCATGATAACGACGTCACCCTCAGGATCAGAAGGGGTTTCATGGGGTTGTTTGCGAGCCGAACAGAGTCGCTGAGGTGGGGCCGTGGCGCATGCTTGCCGAGAGCGGCAACGCATTGCCCTCGACGTTTGCGGCAAGTAAACACTTCATCCCTTACTCATGCGCCGTAACTCGCCGCTATCACAATGAGCGCAAGGAAACAGACCAACTGAACGCAAAAGAAGGTAAACCGAACCGCCACGAACCTGTTTGTCTGCACATGAGATACGTGAACCAGAGACTGGCACACGCGAGCGATCAGGACGAGCATGGACAAGTAGTCAACGGCGGGTGTGTTGATACCAAGGGCTGAAATCACGAACACGATGGCGCCAAAGACGGGCAGGTTTTCCACACAGTTCGCATGCGCTCGTGTTCCGCGCCGATACCAATCTTCGCCATCGGGCTGATCGCTTCGGAAAGAGGCAATCGGAACATTCGAGAACAGGATTCTGACCCAGCGATACACCCCGACGGTTGCCATCAACAGCAGCAAAGTCCAGGTCGCGAATCCAAGCAACATCCACATCGGTATCGTCATGGCTGCCATCCTCAATCCAGCACGTCATTGCACATCCGCGCGGCCGACGCGAGGTCGGCCGCACCCTGTAGATCAGTTGCTCATGATGGGAGCCAGTGCGGTCTGAATCCTGGACATCTGTTCGGGTGTTGTCATGCGCGCAAGCAGTTGGCCAAAATGTGGATGCTGCACGCCCGAGATAATGTACTGCCAGCGGTAGGCGCCCAGCACGGAGGCATTGATTTGCGCGGTCTCGTCAACACTGAACGAGCGTGAAACATTGCGAATGAAGTAGTCGGCATCGGATGCCGATTGTGCCTGCAGGATTGCATCGACGGCTGCCACCAGCGCAATCAGATCGTTCACTGCCTGGTCGCGCTCGACTGGCGAAAGTTTCGCGTGCTCCGCTTTCCATTCCAGCTCATCGAGTACGACGTGCCGGCTTTCATCCTTCCAGTGAAATTTGAAGACATCCTTGAAGAGCGGGCACAACTCCTCGCGCGGGGCGATGCTTTTTGCGTAATGCGTTTGAACAAACAGCTCGATATGACAGGTCAGCGCCAGCACCGACCAGGTGCTGGCCGCCAGTACCGCACGCGCCACATCGTTTGGATCGGCCACTTGGCGATATCCCGCCGGCAATTGCGCATCCATCATCGTTTCTATGCGCCGGAACAGCTCCTGATGCTTGATCTCGTCATTGGAAAATCGCACCAGCGCTTCAAGCGCGAGTTGATCGTCAAAGACATGGGCCCGACCTTGATCGAGCATTTTGGCACTGATGAAACGCTCGACCAGGCCAAAGATATACGCATAGGTTCGGCCCTGAATCTGGCTGAGCAGGCGCGCCTCTTCCAGGGTGAGAAAGGTCAGGCGGTCGATCCGCGAGAGTCCGTCGGGCAAGAATTTGCGCGAGAAGTCGAAGCGGCGGTCCTGGAGCAAATCGCGATCGATCTGCCATTCGGCTTTTTTCGAGGACCTGACGAGTTGAGCATAACGGGCGGCGTTGCCCGAATCTGCGTCGGGTAAGGTTGCGACGGTGTTCATATCGATCTCCTGCTTCCTGGTCGAACTGGAAGGGGGCCATTACGGTTAACGTCGGAGCCTGTGACCATGAGTGAAACCTCTGGGGGGCGTCCTGATCACTGAGTCCGCGTTGGTGCTAATCTAGGCCTCGCCGTTCAGGCGCAGAATGACCGGTGCGCCTGATTACATGCTCCGGACTCCGGAAAGGAGGGCTGGCAATTGCTGGATGCGCTTTCTGATGTCTTGCGTGTCATTCGGCTCTCTGGAGGAGTCTTCCTCGAGGCGGAATTCACTGCGCCCTGGTGCCTCAGCGGAAAAATCTCTGCGGACGATTGCAAACCGTTCCTGGCGGCCCCTCGACATGTCATTGCGTCGCATTTTGTCGCTGCGGGGCACATGCAATTGAAAATCGCCGGTGAAGCCACCCTCGACGTGCGGGCAGGCGAACTCATTCTGCTTCCGCGCAATGACGTTCATACGTTTGGCAGCGACCTGAGCGTTGATCCCATGTCGGCGCGCGACGTTATTCAGCCGCCGGAAGTCGGCGGCATTTCACGTATCAAGTGCGGCGGAGGCGGCGAGGTCACGCAGTTATTGTGTGGGTTCCTCGGCACTGAAACCCCTTTCAGTCCGTTGCTCTCGTCGCTGCCATCCTTATTGAAACTGGACGTGCGCGCGACGGCTTCGGGAGCCTGGATTGAAAGCTCATTCCGGTTTGCTGTCAGCGAGATCGCGGCGGGGCGCGTCGGCTCGACAACGGTCATCGCCAAGCTATCGGAATTGCTCTTCGTCGAAGCCGTCAGCCAGTATGTCGCGAGCCTCCCCGCTGAACGGCGCGGGTGGCTGGCGGGTTTGCGGGATCCGCATATCGGGCGCGCATTGGCGCTGCTTCATGCTCGCCCAACCGAGGGCTGGACGGCAGAAGCCCTGGCGCTTGAAGTGGGCATGTCGCGCTCGGTTTTCGCGGAACGATTCACGGCATTGGTCGGCCAGCCACCAATGCAATACCTGACGCTCTGGCGCATGCACGTGGCGGCTCAACACCTGCGCGAAGGTCGCGGCAATGTGGCGCAGATCGGCTTTGCAGTGGGCTACGAATCCGAAGCCGCGTTCAGTCGCGCATTCAAGCGCCAGTTCGGCACATCACCCGGCACCTGGCGCAGGCAATCGGCATGAGAAGGTCGGGTGCCGGCGGACGCACTTAATCCGCTTGCGACTCATATTCAGCGAAAGATCAGCGACTGGTGTGCCGCGCCGCCCGTGCGTGCGCCGTCACCCACTGCGACGGCCACATTGCCTGCGGCTACTGCTGCATCCCCGCAGGCAAACACGCCGGGTACACTGGTTTCGCGCATCGCATCTACCTTGATGAACTCACCCGTCGGCCCGGCTTCAAACTCGCAACCAAGCAGCGCTGCCAGCGGGCTGCCCATTCGCGTGAGAGGCTGAGTGAACAGCCCAGCAAGTTTGATTACACGACCGCTGGCGAGTGTCACATCGGCTTGTTCCCCGCCAACCGACAAGACAGGTTCGCGCTCCACCGCAACCCCACGCCTGGCCAGCTTCGCCAACTGCTCGGCATCAGGCTCGAATACCTCGTTGAGGAAGAGTGTCGTTGGCCCCCAGTCGGGCAACATCAGCGATTGGTGGATGGCAACTGGCGACGCCGCCAATACTCCAATCGGTCCGCCGTACAGTTCATATCCATGGCAATACGGACAATGAAACACTCGCTGTCCCCAGCGCTCTGACAGCCCGGGAACCTCAGGCAATTCATCCACCACCCCTGTGGCCAGGATCAGACGCCTCGCCGCAAAGTGTTCCCCGTTCGCGGCTGTTATCACAAATCCACCATCGCCCGTCTTTGCCTGGGTGGCGGGTTGCGAAAGCCACTCGACTGTTGGATAGGCCAGCAACTGGGCACGTGCCTCGCTGGCTATCGTGCCGGGATCACGACCGTCCTGCCCAAGAAATCCATGTGAATTGTGAGCAAACCGATTACGGCGCTGACCTGCATCGATCACCAACACCTTTCGGCGCGCCCGTGCCAGTTGCAAGCCTGCGGAAATACCGGAATAGCTGCCGCCAACGATGATCACGTCATAAACCATTGATCAGTCTCCCTGGGTCTTCGACCTGCTCGAAAACTCTAGATACAACGTAAGTTACGTGATGACGGGGTGTCAACAGTCTCGTAACTTATGCTGTGTCGAGCGATACTCGGCACACGCAATTTCAGGAAGCTGCCATCCATGAGAAATGACACTCGCTTGTCCCGCATGCTGCACGTGCTGATCCACATGGCTCGCCACGAACAGCCCGCCACGTCCGATACCATCGCGCAGATGCTCGGTACCAACCCGGTGGTGGTCCGGCGGACCATGGCGCTGCTCAAGGACGGGGGGTATGTGCGCTCGGAAAAGGGGCACCGTGGGGGGTGGACGCTGGCGAAACCGTTAGCGGATATAACACTGTTGAACATCCATCAGGCCTTGGGCTCGTCCTCGCTTTTCGCCATCGGTCTGTCGACCGACCATCCAGAATGCCTGGTGGAGCAAGCGGTGAATGCTGCGCTGACCGAAGCGTTTGATGCGGCGCAGGCACTGCTTATAGATCGCTTGGGAAGCGTCACGCTTGAACAGTTGGCCAGTGATTTCGAACGGCGCTACCAACGTCTGTAAACCTGTGGTCTACAAAGTGGCGTCTGGAAGTAGCTGTATGTTTGGTTCTAGCCGGAAAGCGACGGTCCAGTAGACTAAGGATCGCATCCTTGGGCATTTCCCATTTGGGCCACTTAATCTTGTAAAAAAGATGAATGGTTTCGCCCGATGGGCAAATTATGTTGCTCAAAAAAGCACCTCCAGCCTACCTCCACTTCGTCTGTACTACGTTAGCTGAAAACGCTCTAACGCATAATCCTTGCCTGCCAAGGTAAGTTCAAAAGTGGTGGCGCCAAACGTGCCCCGTGTCACTTTTTGTTTGATAAGGCGTTTGTCTTGAAGTTGCTTTAGATCGGCTTCAACTTCTGCTGTGCTGAGTGAGACAAGTTTGCAAATTGAGTTCAGGTTTGCAACTTTCCTGAAATTTGCATGATAGGCCAAAGCTTCCATTAATAGCGTTTGGTTATCTGTTAGTCGTGGGAACTGAGGGTTGTTCATTTTGTAAACTTTTCGCTCTATCTCATGTAGCTCGTCGTAAGCTCCATCAGTGTTGCGGGCGTAGTAAATCGCTGCAGACAGAGTGCTGATTAAAATCGCGATTATCATCAGCAGCGACCAATTCGGCATTGGCGTTTCCAGCGAAAGCCAATCCGAAAAACGTTGCGGCCAGCTCGTGCTATCTGCCAACAATCTCAGGTCCAGGTGAGTGTCGAGCAGCTTTATGACAGCCCAAGCGACAAGGAAAATCCCAGCCCAGCAGGCCATAACCTTGAGCGTGAATGGGGAATGCTTGCCTTGTGCTGCCATGCTACTCGTCCCCAGTGCAGAAACAGGTCTTATCAGCATAGCAGTGGAAAACTGGTCGTCAGGCAGCTGACCTGCAAGGTCAGCTTTTGGCCGCCGGCCGCTCACCCAACCGCTCAACCAATCTGACGAGATAACCATCGGGATCCTGGACGATGAACTCGCGCTGGCCTACTTCTACGGTATCAGCCCGATACCAGGTGTCTTTGCATGCTCGATAGAGTGGAAATCCGGCTTGGTCAAGTTTTTGGGTGATGGGGGCGACAGCGGCAACGTCGATCTGCAGGTTGATTCCTCTTCCAAATGGCTTCGTCAGGGGGGCCGTAAGCCATTGGCCTGCGTCCGGATCAATCTGCTCGAGCATCACCTGAGCACCGTTCAAGTCGAGGTAAGCGAATCCATCTTCGGGGCGTTGATACGCTACTTCGAAGCCAAGGCAATGCACCCAAAAACCCAGGCTGTTACCAAGGTCGGTGACCATTAACTCTGGAACCAGTTTGCTACGTTCAAACATGAGATGACTTCCATTTCGATAGGTTTCTCCCCTGGGGCTGGCAGTGTAAATGCCTGATGCGTGGTAGCAGGCTCTGCACTGTTGGCACGAGTGCCACGGGAAAGGGGAGCGAGCGGCATGATGCAGGGGCGGATGAGTATTCTCGAGCCACAAAGCGATTATCGGGACTGCGGCCAGTGATCCTGAATGTCATGCCATACAGCCTTGGACGTCACCTCGACATGCTTCTGTTTATCGCAAGTAAAGGGCGTGTCCAGCGTACCGAGGGCTATGGAGATCCAGTCGGAGTATTCGCCCTGGTTATTTGACCAGAAGAGCGACGAGCCGCAGCGAGCGCAAAACTGGCGCTCGACAGATTCAGAGGAAGGGTAAGAACGGATGTCGTCGTTACCCTGTACCAGATCAAAGTCGCCCCTCAAGACACTACCGTAGCTCGCAAATGCAGCGCCATGGCTTTTGCGGCATTGGCTGCAATGGCAGTGCGAAACAGCTTTGGGGCGTGACCGGAGTTGGTATTGGATGGCGCCGCAAAGGCAACTGCCCTGGAAGGTCTCAGTCATTTTTGGTGGCAATCCATTGTTGAGGGGCAGCACTTTAAGTGGTGGGCAGATGCAGTGTCGAGCGAGTGCCCGTCGAACAGGCAGGGCGGCAGGCTTCGACAACGATCCGTAGACAGTTTTTGCCCTGCCACAGACGGTCACTGCAAAAAGTCGCGAATCGCCCGAATAGTCTGCGTAGGCGCCTCTTCCATCAACCAATGTCCTGCCCCCGGAATCACCACTTCCGTGACATTGTCCGCGGCGTTGCGCATGACGATGGCTTCGTTGTTGCCAAAGGATTTTTCCCCGCCGACGGCCAGCACGGGCATGGTCAGGCGTGTCTTCATTGATGCTTCGTTGTCCACGGCGTCCTGGCGAATGCTGCGAAACTGCGCGAACGCCGCGTGCATCGCGCCGGGGCGGGCGTAGAGTTTGGCGTAATGCTGGCGGGTGGCTTCGTCCACTTTGGTCGGGTCGCCGGCGAACTCGTTCCAGAAGCGGTCGAGGTAGATACGCTCACGACCGGCCACCAGGCGCTCGGCATCCGGACCGCCAAAATCGAAGTGCCATAGCATCGGTGAACGCACAATCTCGTTCCACGGCGGAATGCCCGGTACGGGCGCATCCATCACCACCAGGCGATCGGTTTGCTGCGGATAACGTGAGGCGTAGGCGAAGGCGACCATGGTGCCGATGTCGTGGCCGATGACCACCGAGTGGTCGATTTTCAAGGCTGCCAGCACCGCGCGTATGTCTCCCGCTTGTGTCTTCTTGTCGTAGCCTCCGTCCGGGATCGACGACAAGCCCATGCCGCGCAGGTCCGGCACCACGACTGTGTGGTCCTTGGCCAGGTCGGCAGCGAGAGGCGCCCACATGTCGCCGGTGTCGCCGAAGCCGTGCAACAGCACCACGGCAGGCCCTTTGCCGCCGACGCGCACGTGGATTTTCGCGCCTTCCACGGCGATGTCCTGGGTGCGGAACGAAGTGGGGAATGGCGTGACGCCGGCATGGGCGGGCAGGCTTAGCGCAAGCAGCAAAGAAGCAGTCAGCAAGGTGCGGATCATGTGGTTTTCCCGGAAGGATGCATGGAGAGTTGCGTACCGCATCCGCTGCAAACCACCATGCCGAAACGCACGTCGCCCGGGGCAGAACAAGGTACCCAAGGCTGGAGCGTAGACCACATTGAGCGTTCTGATGGACCCTACAAATCGATGACCAGGTCTGACGTTGGCTTACTGCAGCACAGCAGGCGCAATCCCTTGTCGATTTCACGCTGGCGGATGCCGCCGTTGTGGTTCATCGCCACCGTGCCTTGCAGCACCGCCGTTTTACAGGTGCCGCAGACCCCTTGGCTGCAAGAGGAGGGGATGATGGCGCCGGCCTTCTTCGCAGCGGCCAGCACGGTCTGGTTGCCCGGCATGCTGAAGGTTTTACCGGAGCGGGACAGCGTGATCGTAAACAGGCTCTCCGGCTGATCGAGCACGCAGGCCGTTTCGATCAGAGGGGCCTCATCCAGCGCCGTGATATCGAAGCTTTCCTGGTGATAGTGCTGGAAATCAAAGTTTCCCTGTTTGAGTAGCGACTTGACCGCGCTCATGTAGCCTTGCGGCCCACAAGTGAACACTTCCCGCTCCTTGAAGTCCGGCACCTGTTCGCTGAGCAAGGCCAGATCCAGGCGGCCAATCGGCCCGGCCCAATCCGTGCTGTCGCCGTGTCCTTCGCAGATATTCACGACACGAAGTCCCGGCATGCTGGCCTGCATCCGTGTCAGTTCTTCATGGAAAATAATATCGTCGGGGGTTCGAGCACTGTGCACGAAGACGATATCCAGTCGGGCTGCCAGGTCGAAACCCGCACGGGTCATGGACATCAGCGGTGTCACGCCGGAGCCCGCCGATAGATAAAGCAGCTTGTCGGCTGGACGGCCTATCGGTGTGAAGCTGCCCGCAGGGCCTGAGGCAAGCAGCCTGTCGCCTTCGCGCAAGTGATCGTGCAGCCAGTTCGATACGGTCCCGCCGGGAACACGCTTGACCGTGATCGACAGCGCAAAAGGGCGGGTGGGCGACGATGACAACGTGTAGCAGCGCGACACGCGTTGCCCCGAGATGGTCGGCGATACCGTAATGAACTGCCCTGGCTCAAAACTGACGGCGCTGAAATCCGCACTTCGAAAGGTAAAGGTTTTTACGTCGTGGGTTTCGTCGCGTACGGCGCAACAGTGCAGCGCTTTTTGCTCGCCACTGTTCCACTGCGCACCGTAGGTGGCCCACGTGTCCGGATGGGCAAATACGTTCGGTGCAGACATGGCGCTCGCTGTAACCGGCGGCTTTTCAAGGAGGGTCATGGTCATTGCTCACACTCCCTGTGCGGCAAGCCGCGCGGCGTACCAGCGAGAAAATTGATCCACGTAGGATTCGGTAAATGCCGAGAAGGGGCCAGGCGAGTAGCCGGGATCTTGCGTACCGCTGTGGGTGATCGCGACAAGGTTGGCGTCCTGCTGATTGGTGGCTTTCCAGACCTCGGTCAGTTTTTCGATGTCGTAATCCACGCCCTCGATGGCGTCGGCATGGACCAGCCATTTGGTGCGCACCAACGTCTTGTCGGGCGCGAGCGGGATGATGTACGAAATGACGGCGTGATCGCTCATCACATGCGTCCAGGAGTTATGAGTCCACAAGTGCACGTCGCCGAGATCGCGGCGGGTCAGGTCACCAAACAGCCGCGTGCAGGCCACCCGAGTGTCGAGCGTTTGCGATTCGCCGTTGCCGGCAATGACCAACCGCTGCGTGCGGAACTGGGTTACCGCGTCTGTGTCCAGGTGCTCCACTGCGTCGCAGATAAAACCGTCACGTTCCCAACTGCGTTTGGCCGCCGCATTGCGTTCTTCATATTCATCCAGCGCTTGCAGCGATTCCTCACTCAGACCTTCGGCGCAGAACCCAAAATCCTCCGGCAGGAATGAAGCGGTTAATTCAGGGTGCGTCGCAGAGCAGTGATAACACTCGCGATTGTTTTCAATGACCAACTTCCAGTTACCGTCTTCAATGATCTCGGCTGCATAAGCAATCTTCGAATACGTGAGGTTGTAGGGTGCCAGCCGGGGCGCCATGGTTTGTTCCAGGTAGGCGATGTCTGCCGGTGGTTGGTCACCCAGGCAAACAAACACATGAGTGCCGACCACTTTCGTATGAACACGAGTCAGGCTTTTGCAGGTCGGATCGAAATCCTTGCCCATGTGAGCGGCATGCTTGAGGCTGCCATCAAGGTCGTAGGTCCACTGGTGATACGGGCACACGAGCATGCCCACCGTTGATTTGCCGGCCTGCTTCAGGCGCGCCCCGCGATGGCGGCAAACGTTGCGAAACGCCTGCACCTGCTCGTCGTCATCGCGCACGAGGATGATCGAGGACTTGCCGATGTCTATGGTCGAAACATCCCCAGGCTCCGGGATGTCCGCCGTCACGCCGACCAGAATCCAGTGCCGGGTGAAAAAGATATCGACGTCGCTGTCGAAAATGTCCTGACGCCCGAACAACGCGCCATGCATGCCATGGCCTGGGGTGCGTGCAGTCACCAGTTCTTGTTGGGATTTCGCGACGGTAGTTGTCATCTGTTGCCTCACGGGGGCGATGTTGAATCGTCAGCAAGTGACGGTGAGGCAAGTATCAAAATGGTCCGGATTTGCGTCAATGCGCTTTAATTTCACCCTCGCATAGCTAAAAGTTATGCGAAGAATCGACAACTGACCTTAGTGTGAAAGTAGCGACTCATCCCGTAACCAATCGACGATGGCGTTCACCAGCGGGGTTATTTCCCGGCCGTTCGGAACAATCAGGTAATAGGCATCTTTCGGTTTCACCGCGTAGTCAGTAATCCGCACCAATTCGCCGCTCAGCAATAGCGGACGCAACAAACGGTTCCAGCCCAGCGCGACGCCATAGCCCTGCAACGCGGCCTGCACCGTGTCGTTGTAACTGCTGCAGCGCAGGCAGTAATTCACCTTGGGACGACTCTCGCCCAGCTCCTTGAACCAGCTGTTCCACGTCATCCAGCCTTCGAGCGTGGTGTCCGAATCGATCAGGTCAATGTGCAGGAAGTCGTTGACCGACAGCGGGGCAGGGTGCGTGGTCAGCCAGGCGGGGGAACACACCGGGAACACTTCTTCGTCAAACAGGAAAATCGCCGTGCCGTCTTCCCATTTTCCATTGCCGAAGCGCACGGCGATGTCGACGTCCTGTCGGTGCACGTCCGGATTGTGGACTTGGGTGATCAGGCGCAGTTGCAGCTTGGGTTGCGACAGGCGCAATGCAGCCAGCCGGGGCAGGATGCGCAGGTGTGAAAACGCCGCGGTGCAGGCGAGCACCAGTTCCTGCTCGGGAATCCCCTCGGAAATCTTGTCGAACACGTTCGCCATGCGCTGCATGGATTCGGCGACCACCGAATACAGCACGTAGCCTTCGCTGGTCAGTTTGATCGCCCGGTGCAGTCGATGAAACAGACGGGTGCCGAGGGTTTCCTCCAGGTATTTGACCTGCTTGCTGACGGCCGCCTGGGTCACGCCCAATTCTTGCGCCGCCAGCGTGAAGCTGCTCAACCGCGCAACGGCCTCGAATTCCATCAAGGCCGTCATGGACGGTATCAGTCGGCGGTAACCCTTGACCTTCTTACTGGTTTCTTCACTGCCCATCTTGGTCGATCCTGAAGGAGAACGGAGCCGCTCAACCGGCGACACACTATCGCTCGTTCCGTTGCTCGCCGGGAAGTGCTCGCAAAGCCGTGTCGCAAACGCCTTGCGCCATGTCGCTACGGGTCAACCGGGCTGCTGCCAAAGTGCGCTTGGCAATAAGCTTTATGATGGAATGATCTAGAAATAAGCATTCCAAAAACGACGTGTTTCTTTTCTGTAACCGACTAGTTCATTTTTGAGGTGAACGCATAACTAAATGAATTAAAAAGAAATTATTCGAAATTGCGTTGTGTTTTTCCTGTGTTTTCTATGTATACACAAGAAATACAATCTATTGACCGACCCAAAAACCCGTGCGAGTCTCGACTCATCAGTCAGCCGCACCTGACCGCAAAACTGCCCTTGGAGGTCGTTGTGAAAAACGGCAAAACCAGTCTTTACGAAGATCTGAAACGTCAAATCCTGACGATGGAACTGGACCCTGACGAAGCGCTGGATGAGGTCATTCTCAGCGAGCGATATGGCTTGTCCCGCACGCCGGTCCGGGAAGTATTCCGACGCCTGGCCGGTGAAGGTTATGTCGACATTCGGGAAAACCGCGGTGCCCGGGTGATTCCAATGAATCACTCGACCCTGCGCAATTTCTTCCTCGTCGCACCGATGATTTACGCAGCCGTTGGCCGTCTGGCCGTTCAAAACTACAAGCCGCGCCAACTGGTCGACTTGAAGGACACGCAGCATCGGTTCCGCATCGCCACCACCTCAAGGGATGCGCTGGCCATGGTCGTCGAGAACAACCGTTTCCACGCGATCATGGGCGAAATGGCCGGCAATCAATACCTCCAGCCCAGCCTGGAAAGATTGCTGATTGATCACTCCCGTATCGGCAATACCTTTTTCCGGCCTCAAAACGAGGACATGGAAGAGCGTCTTGAGCTGTCGGCGGGGCACCACGATTTGTTTATCGAGGCGATTGAACGCCGCGATGAATCCGCAGTAGTCGATCTCGTGTTTGAACACTGGGAACTGTCCCGGGAAAACATGGAGATTTTTATCGCGCCCCAAGGCATCAAGGCGGACGCGCTCGTTGATCTTCCACGCAATTCATTTCCGGAGAAATCATCTTGAAATTTGAAGGCATCTACACACCCGCAGTGACACCTCATAAACCGGATGGGGAAATAGACTGGAGCGTGTACTCCGAAGTACTGGAGTCGCTGATCGAGGCGAAAGTGCACGGCATTATCATCGGCGGTTCGACCGGCGAATATTATGCGCAGACCTCGGAAGAGCGTACCGAGCTTGCCGCTTATGCCAAGGATGTCATCGGCAGCCGGGTCCAGTTGATCGTCAGCACCGGGGCCATTCGTACCGAAGATTCGGTGCAATACGCCAAGGATGCCAAAGCGATCAAAGCGGACGCCATTCTCGTCACCAGCCCGCCGTACGCGCTGCCGACTTCCCAGGAAAACGCGATTCACGCGCTGACCATCGATCGCGCTGCCGACCTGCCGATCATGCTTTACAACTACCCCGGCCGCATGTCCGTTTCGATGGACGAGGATTACCTCACCCGTGTAAGCGCCTCCAAAAATGTAGTTGCCATCAAGGAAAGCTCCGGCGACATGGGCCGCGTTCATCTGCTGGCCCGTGAATTCCCGAACATCGCGCTGTCCTGCGGTTGGGATGATCAGGCACTGGAGTTTTTTGCCTGGGGTGCCCGAAGCTGGGTGTGTGCCGGTTCCAACTTCCTGCCAACCGAACACGTGGCGCTTTATGAAGCCTGTGTGCTCGAAAAGGACTTCGACAAGGGCCGCCGGATCATGTCGGCGATGATGCCGCTGATGAATGCCCTGGACGGCGGCAAGTTTGTACAGTCGATCAAATACGGTTGTGAACTGGCCGGCCTGAAAGTAGGGGACGTGCGCTTGCCGCTGCAACCTCTCGACCTGGAAGAAAAGCAAAGCCTGCAAACCATCATTGCCAATGTGAAGCGCGACGTTGCACGCATCACATCAGGAGCCAGCCATGGGTGATCTCCTGACCAAGGCCGAATACGCCGCCATCGCCAAAGACATTTCGTTCCCCTGCAATGCCTTCATCAACGGCGCGTTCAAACCCGCGATCTCGGGCAAAACCTTCGCCACGAACAATCCGGCGACCGGTGAGTTTCTGGCAGACGTCGCCGCTTGCGCGTCGGCAGATGTCGATCTCGCGGTCAGCAACGCCAAGGAAGCGTTTGAGGATGGCCGCTGGAGATCCATTTCTCCAAAAGAGCGCAAAACCGTCCTGTTGAAGTTTGCCGATTTGCTTGAACGGCATAGCCACGAACTGGCCGTTCTTGAGAGTCTCGACAGCGGCAAGCCAGTCAGCGAGTGCCAGTTGGTCGATGTGCCGGACACCATTCATACGCTGCGCTGGCACGCCGAGTTGATCGACAAGATTTATGACAACACCGCCCCTGTGGGCAGTGACGCGCTGACCATGGTCGTGCGTGAGCCTATCGGGGTGGTGGGCTGCGTGCTGCCCTGGAACTTCCCGCTGCTGATGCTGGCCTGGAAAATCGGCCCGGCACTCGCCGCAGGCTGTTCGGTGATCGTCAAACCCGCCGAGCAGACCACGCTGACGACGCTGCGTGTGGCGCAACTCGCGTTCGAGGCGGGCGTCCCTGCAGGTGTGCTCAACATTGTCACCGGCACCGGGAAAGAGGTCGGTGAGCCGATCGGCCTGCATCACGACGTCGACATGGTGAGCTTCACCGGCTCCACCGCGACCGGCCGCCGTTTCCTGCACTACGCAGCCGATTCGAATCTGAAACGCATCGTTCTCGAGTGCGGCGGGAAAAACCCGGCCGTGGTGATGGACGATGCGCAAAACCTCGATCTTGTCGCTCAGCATGTCGTCAACGGCGCGTTCTGGAACATGGGCGAAAACTGCTCCGCAACCTCGCGGCTGATCGTCCACGCGTCTGTGAAAGATGAACTGCTGGAACGCATGGGCGCCTACATCCGCGAATGGAAAATGGGCGATCCACTCGACCCGCAAAACCGCGTCGGCGCGTTGGTCAGCCCCGAACATTTCGCGAAAGTGAAGTCGTACCTTGAGCATGCCAGCGCCGGCAAACTGGATGTTGTGTACGGCGGTGGCACCGAAGACGGTGCGTTCGTCGAGCCGACCGTGATTGACGGTGTTGCGCCAGAGAGTCGGTTGTTCCAGGAAGAGATCTTCGGTCCGATTCTGTCGGTCACCACGTTCAGCTCGATTTCTGAAGCCATTGCCCTCGCCAATGACACGGTGTACGGCCTGGCCGCCTCGGTTTACACCGGCAGCCTGCGCCGTGCCATCAAGTTGGCGAGGGAGATTCGCGCCGGGATCGTCACCGTGAACTGCTTCGGCGAGGGCGATGCTTCCACGCCGTTTGGCGGCTACAAGGAGTCCGGGTTCGGCGGTCGGGACAAATCGATTTTTGCCCACGATCAATACACCGAAATCAAAACCATCTGGATCGATGTGTCTGATCGGTCGGATGAAGAGAACGAAAAATGAGCACCCATACCATCAAGCGCCTTCCGGTAGACACCGGGGTTTCAGGTTGGGAGGCAATTTCCGTACGCACTGCGCCTGTTCGCCTGCTTGATGGCAACGTCACGGCGGACTGGCTGATCATCGGTGCGGGTTTTGCCGGGCTGTCTGCGGCTCGCAGGCTGGCTCAACTGCATCCGGGCTGCCGCATCGCGGTGGTGGATGCCCATGAAATCGCCAAGGGGCCGGCGGGCAGGAACTCGGGGTTCATGATCGATGTGCCGCACAGCCTTTCATCCGGGGAGTATTCGGTGGGCGGTGAGTCGGCAACGGCACTGGAAATTGCCCAGAACCGTTTTGCCATTGCGTTTGCCGCCGACGCTGCTCGTGAATATGGCATGTCTGCGCAGACGTTCGACCCTTCCGGCAAGATCAACGCCGCCGCCACCGAGCGGGGGACGAAACTCAATGACAACTATGCCAAATCGTTAAAAGGCATTGCCGAGCGGTTTGAAGTACTGGACGCCGCGCAGATGCGAGACATCACCGGTTCCACTTATTACCACAACGGGCTGTATACGCCTGGTGCGGTGATGATTCAGCCAGCGCAATATATTCGGGATCTTGCAAACGGACTTGATCGGCAGATTGAACTGTATGAGCGTTCACCGATTGTGGAATTGTCCCGGGCGGGAGTTGGCTGGAAGGCGAAGTCTCATCGTGGTTCCGTTAGTGCGCCTAAAGTCATTCTTGCGGTCAATGGCCATATTGAAGACTTCGGTCACTTTCAAGGCCGGTTGCTGCATGTCTTTACTTACGCCTCAATGACGGCTGCTTATAGTCATGATGAGTTTTCAAGGCCGGTTACCGGTAAAGATCGTTGGGCCTTATTGCCAGCGGACCCGATGGGCGCGACAGTTCGCAAGATAACTTCGAATGGACTTTCGCGGATTGTTATCCGCACCAAGTTTACCTATGACCCGAGTATTCAAGTCACACCGATGCGTGTCGCGGCGGTGGCCGAAGAACAACGGCACTCTCTGGATGCGCGTTTCCCGGAGTTGAAATCAACGCCGCTGGAATTCAGCTGGGCAGGGCGGCTTTGCCTGAGTCGCAACAGCGCTCCCGCCTTTGGCGAAATCGAGGAAAACCTCTATTCCGCTTGCTGCGAAAACGGGCTGGGCACGGTTAAAAGCACATTGGCAGGCGTGATGGCTGCCGAGTTGGCCAGCGGTCACCATTCACAGGTTTTGCAAAGTTTCAGTCAACTGCCAGGGCCTAGCCGGCTTCCACCAAAGATATTGACGATGTTGGGTGTCAACTCGGTTATTCGCTGGCAGGCGCTCAGAGCAGGGCGAGAAGGCTGAATAGTTTCAAACCACCGGCTTTTATTTCATAAAGGCCTAATCTCTAGTTTTAACCGTAGATCGGAGCACGCCATGAAAAAGATTTGGAAGGCAGTCTGCGCTGTCGCTGTGGCCGGCGTTATGTGTTTGCCAGTTCACGCCGAAGAAAAAAATATCACCATGGGTACTATGACGTGGGAGGACTTGACGCCAATTACGGGTATTACCAAGAAGGTGCTTGAAGACTCTGGTTATACCGTAAAAGTTGTAGAGTTCTCCGAGTGGGGCATCGCTTATGCGGCATTAAGCAAAGGTGATGTTCAAGTGCTGGCGTCGCAAACGGACTACGCGGCAAACGATTACTGGAACAAAAACAAGAACAAAATCGAGAAACTCTCGCCGGTTTCGTTTGGCCTCTACCAAGGGCTTGCGGTACCGAGTTACGTCGACATCGATTCCATTGACCAGTTGAACGCCAATTCGGAAAAACTGGGCGGCAAGATCATCGGTATCGAACCGGGTTCTGGCCTGATGAACGATGCGACCAATGTGGTTAAGGCCTATGACCTCAAGCTGAAACTGGTGGAAGGCAGTACCACGGCAATGACGGCGGCGTTGAAATCGGCAGTCGACCGTAAAGAGCCGGTGGTCGTCACCGTTTGGGATCCGTCCTGGATGACCAAGAAATTCGATCTCAAATTCCTGAAAGATCCAAAAGGCATTTTCCCGCCGCTGCAAGGCTACTACTGGATCGGCCACAAAGGCTTCGCTGAAAGCAATCCGCGTGCGCGTGAACTGATGGCGAGCGTCTACGTGCCAATCGCCGACATCACCGCGATGAACGCCGAAGTCAAAGATGGCAAAACCATGGAACAGGCCATCAGGGGCTGGACCGATAGCCACAGCGAGCTGCTCAAGCGCTGGGAAAATATCAAGAACTGATTGCTGATGCCTTACGCCACTGCCGCCCTTTGATTCATTAGAGAAACCAGAAAACTGGTTCACGGGTTACGAAAATGACAACGGCCAAAATAGACACTAACGAAGTGCTGATAGATTGCCAGTCAGTCTGGAAAATCTTCGGGAAAGCCGCACCGGCAGCGATGAACGCTGTCACTCAGCAAGGGCTGACCAAGACTCAGATCCTGCAAAACTACGGCTGTGTGGTCGGGGTCTCCGACGTCAGCCTCCAGGTTCGAAGAGGCGAAATCTTCTGCATCATGGGCTTGTCCGGCAGTGGCAAATCCACCTTGATCAGGCTCCTCAACAAACTGATCACACCGAGCTCAGGCAAAGTGCTGGTCAAAGGCAAGGACCTGTCTTCCCTGACACCGGCGCAGCTTCGAGAGGTGAGGGCGCGTCACATCGGCATGGTCTTCCAGAGTGTGGCGTTGTTGCCCAATCGAACGGTGCTGGAGAACACGGCATTCGGCCTGGAAGTGCAGGGCGTCGGCAAGGCTGAGCGGTACAAAGTGGCCGAGCAGGCACTGGCCAAAGTGGGGCTGAGCGAATGGTCATCGCGTTACCCCACGGAGTTGTCTGGCGGCATGCAGCAACGTGTCGGCCTGGCCCGTGCGATTACCGCCGACCCTGAAGTGATTTTGATGGATGAACCGTTCAGTGCGCTTGATCCATTGATTCGCCGGCAGTTGCAGGACGAGTTTCGCCAGCTGACCAAGGAGCTTGGCAAGTCGGCGGTCTTCATTACTCACGACCTGGACGAGGCCATCCGCATCGGTGATCGCATCGCGATCATGAAGGATGGCGTGATCATCCAGGTCGGCACCGCCGAGGAAATCGTGCTTAACCCGGCGGACGATTATGTCGCGGAATTTGTGGCAGGTATTTCCCGGCTGCACCTGGTCAAGGCTCACTCGGTCATGACGCCGGTCGAGCCTTTCAAGGTCGCAAACCCGGGATGCGACATTTCCAGGCTGAGCAAGACTTCGCTGGGCGCAGACATCAACGAACTGATCGGATTGACGATGAAGTCCGAGCGCGACGCGCTGGCAGTCATCGACAATGGCGTGGTGGTGGGCATCATTACGCCGCGCGATTTGCTTCGCGGTGTTCAGGGCATTCCGAATGAATTCTCGGCCTCAACAACCGACACCGTTCTGGAGGCATCGACATGAGCATTCCGGACTTTTCCGATCAATTCGACGCGACCATCGACTCGAGTCTGGAATGGCTCTCGGATCACGGCGAGTTTTTGTTCGACGGCGTCAATGCACTGCTGACGGGCGTTTATAAAAGTGTGCTTTGGTGCATTGCCTATCCGCCGTATTACCTCGTCGCGCTGGCCATCGCCCTGATCGGATGGCGGGTGGTGGGCGCCCGATTCGCGATTCTCGCGGGCCTCGCGCTGGTGTTCTGCGACGTGATCGGCTTGTGGCCAGAGACGGTCAGCACGCTTGCGCTGGTGCTGACGGCCACCGTACTGGCGCTGGTGGTCGCGATTCCACTGGGCGTGCTGGCCGGCCTCGCGCCGTCGGTTGATCGCGTGGTCGATCCGGTGCTGGACCTTATCCAGACCATGCCGCCCTACATCTACCTGTTGCCGGCCATCGCGCTGTTGGGCTACGGCCCGGCCACCGCACTGCTGGCGACTTTTATCGTGGCCGTGCCGCCGGCGATACGCCTGACATCCCTGGGGATTCGGATGACCCCGCGAGAGTTCATCGAGCTGGGCGATGCCAGTGGTGTCACTGGCTGGCAAATGTTTTTCAAGATTCGCCTGCCGTTCGCCAAGCCCAGCATCATGGCCGGGGTGAACCAGAGCTTGATGATGGCGTTCGGCATGGTGGTTATCGCCGGCATCGTCGGCTCCGGCGGGCTGGGTGAATCGATCTACGGCGCTGTTCGCACACTGGATATCGCCAAGTCGATCAACGCGGCCATCGCCATCGTCATTCTGACCATGATTCTGGATCGGTTGGCGCAGCACGCTGCCCGCTCGCGGATGGGAGAAAGCCAATGAGTGCCTCAGAACTGCAATTTTCCCCGGGTGAATTCCTGGCGCCCGCAGTCGATTGGCTGAACGCCAATCTGCATGGTGTGTTCAAAGGCATCAGCCAAGTCATCGAGGCGGTGCTGGGCGCGGTGGAGTCCGCGTTGCTGGCGCCGCATCCTTATCTGTTCATCGCCATCGTCGTGGTCGGCGCGTTCTTTTTTGCCAACAAACGCGTCGCGGTGTTTGCCGCCTTGATGTTGGCGTTTTGCCTGTTCGCCGGCCTTTGGGCGGCCTCCATGCAAACCATCGCGCTGGTTTCGGTGGCGGTGTTGATCTCGGTGGCCATCGCCTTTCCGCTTGGTGTGCTGGCTGCACGGGTAAAGCGCGTGGATGAAGCCTTCCTGCCGATCCTCAACATCATGCAAACCGTGCCACCGTGGGTTTACCTGATTCCCGCCGTGATGCTGTTCAGCCTCGGGCGAGTGCCGGCGATTATCGCGACCATCGTCTACGGCATTCCGCCGATGCTCAGGCTGACCACCCTGGCGTTCAAACAGTTGCCGAAAGACCTGCTGGAACTGGGCCAGGCGTCCGGCGCTTCACCCCGGGACATTCTGTTCAAGATCGAACTGCCGACGGCCGCACCGACGCTGTTGGTCGGGCTCAACCAGTGCATCCTCATGTCCCTGGCGATGGTGGTGTTGGCGGGCCTGGTTGGTGCCGGAGGTCTCGGTGCCGAAGTGACACGAGGTCTCTCCAGAATGGAGATGGGCCTGGGGCTGCGCGCCGGTCTGGCGATCGTCGCGGTGGCACTGTTGCTGGACCGGCTGACACGCGGCGCGTTGCAGCGTCACTCCCCACGCGCACTTCTTTGAGAGACCTTCAGAATGAGACGTAGCTTTTTTTGTGTCGACTCCCATGCGTGCGGGAACCCGGTGCGGGTCGTGACTGGCGGCGGGCCTCTGCTGCCGTCCGTTTCGATGGCCGAACGCCGTGAGATTTTCGTGCGTGACCATGACTGGGTTCGCACCGCGCTGATGTTCGAACCCCGTGGGCACGACATCATGTCCGGCGTGATCATCTACCCGTCGAACCGCGACGACTGCGATTTTGGTGCGTTGTTCATCGAAGTCAGCGGCTGCCTGCCGATGTGCGGGGCGGGGACGATCGGCTTGTCCACCGTGGTGATCGAAGAGGGGCTGGTGACGCCTCGTGAACCGGGCCGGCTGGCCATCGAAACACCGGCCGGGCGCGTCGATGTCGATTACGTCATGAGCGGCGAATACGTGGACTCGATCCGACTGTTCAACGTGGCCAGCTACCTGCACAGCGCCGACGTGGTGGTCGAGGTGCCGGACGTTGGAACCTTCACCGTCGACATTGCCTATGGCGGCAATTTCTATGCAGTGGTTGAACCGCAAGAAAGTTGGGCCGGCCTGACAGGGATGACGACCGCAGACATCGTCAGCCTGAGTCAGAAACTTCGTTCGGCATTGGCAGGCGTGTGTGATCCCGTGCATCCCGAAAACAACCGGATCAGTGGCGTTCACCATGTCATCTGGTGCGACGACGAACACGGCACCGCCGCCGATGGCCGCAGTGCGGTGTTCTACGGCGACAAAGCGATTGACCGCTCTCCCGGCGGCACCGGGACGTCGGCGCGGATGGCGCAACTGGTGGGGAAGGGTCGGTTGCGCGTGGGCGAGACGTTCCGCAATGAGAGCCTGATCGGCACGATTTTCGAAGGCAAAGTCGAGTCTGCGGTGAAAGTCGGCCCATTCGACGGCATTCGCCCCAGCATCGGTGGCTGGGCGCAGATTACCGGGCACAACACCATTTTTGTCGATGACAAGGACCCGCTTCGTCATGGCTTTCAGTTGGCGTGAAGAGGTGTAAATGGCGCTAGGGTGTTTTGAGCGTCAGCAGGTAGCATTAGGTTTTATCTACGCCGTAACCGAGTGCCTAAAACTTTGATCGAACGACGCCAATTTAGCGGAGGCATGAAGGGGAAAAATCTTCGCTATCTGAACGACAACCCCGACGAGCCTGTTCAACTGACACGGACAGGCTTTTTGCTGCTCGAACATTTTTCGCTGCCGGCATTTACGCAGGCACTGGATACGATCATCACGGCGAATCTGCTACGGCCAAAACTGTTCTCGTCGCGCACGTTCGGCTTGCACGACGGGGAGGTCATCAGCGATCTGGGGCTGGTCATCCGGCCGGATGCGCGCATTGATTGCTCCGTCGTGCACGACCTCGATCTGTTGGTCATTTGTGGTGGCTACAGGACCGAGCTGAAGGCCTCTGACGAGTTGACCAGTCTGTTGAGAGCGGCCGCCGACCATGGCGTGAGCCTGGCCGGATTGTGGAATGGCGCCTGGTTCCTCGGGAGTGCCGGCTTGCTCGACGGCTATCGCTGCGCGATTCATCCCGAACATCGCCCCGCGCTCGCGGAAGTGGCGAAAGCGGCGCATGTCACCAGCGAGCCTTTTGTCATTGATCGAGACCGGCTCACGGCGTCCAGTCCTTCGGGCGCGTTCCACATGGCGCTGGACTGGATCAAGAGCTTGCACGACAAGGCTCTTGTCGAAGGGATCGAGGACATCCTCGCGTTCGAAGAGTCGCGTTACCGGCGGATCAAACCGACGGAAAATGTCTGCGTGAGCGCACCCTTGCGCGAGGTGGTGAAGCTGATGGACGCCAACCTCGAAGAGCCTCTGGAGTTGGAGCAGTTGGCCGTTTACGCAGGCCGTTCTCGCCGCCAACTCGAGCGTCTGTTCAAGGAGCAACTCGGCACCACGCCTCAGCGCTATTACATGGAATTGCGCATTACCGAAGCGCGGCGCCTGCTGCAGCACACGGAACTGTCCCAGGTGGATGTGCTGGTGGCCTGTGGTTTTGTGTCTCCGAGTCATTTCAGCAAGTGCTACAGCTCGTATTTCGGGTACAGGCCGTCCAAGGAAAAACGGCTGGTCAAATAAGCCCCCTCAAAAATGGTAGGAGCGAGCCGGCTCGCGATGGACTCCAGAACACCGCGTTGAGCCAGATAACACGCGTTTTCGTTTACGTCCATCGCGAGCAGGCTCGCTCCTACAGTTGAAGTGTTCGTCACGACATGCGTTGTCGTACGACTATCTGATTTTCAAATGCCCACGGCCACACCCGGACCACTAATCTCTTCAAGGGCGGCACAGCCTTTGCCGTTCGGCGGGTTGTCTGTCGAGACGAACGGCCATTTTCCGGATTGACAGCCGGGTAGGGGAGTCGTTATAAAAGGCGCAGTTGTACGACGACATACGATGTTACACCCCTAAAAACAAAAACCGGGTCCCATCATGAACTCAATCCGCTTTCCAGCCTTCCCGCATACCGCTTCTTGTGGTCCGGTCCTGATTGCCTGCCCAGGTGCTCAGTCATCCCCGTTATCTGTAGATACCCCCCGATTGCACGTGCTACTCGTCTGACGATAGCCACAGAGCAGTTCGCTGCGCGTAAGAATTGATCTCGCTTGAAACCGAGAGATCATCACCACAATCCAATAATAAAGTGATGCCATGAATCTGAACGAGCCCATCAATGCGCAACGTGTCGGCCAGTCCGTCGGCAAATATCGCTGGACGATCTGTGCACTGTTGTTCTTCGCCACCACCGTCAACTACCTCGACCGCCAGGTGCTCAGCCTGTTGGCGCCGGATCTGTCGACGCAATTTGGCTGGAGCAACAGCGACTACGCCAACATCGCTTCCGTTTTCCAGTTTGTGTACGCGATTTCCATGCTGTTTGCCGGCCGTTTCGTCGACAAGATCGGCACCAAGAAGGCCTACATCATCGCGATCGCTGTCTGGTCGACCGGCGCCATGATGCATGCCTTTTCAGTGCCGATGGGCGAGGGCATCGCAGCGGTGAGCAGTGCGTTCGGTCTTGCGGTGATCCCGGTCTCTATCGCCGGTTTCATGCTGTCCCGCGCCGTGCTGGCGATAGGCGAGGCGGGTAACTTCCCGATTGCGATCAAGGCTACGGCCGAATACTTCCCGAAGAAGGAACGCTCCTTCGCCACCGGTATCTTCAACTCCGGCGCCAACGTGGGCGCGATCCTGGCGCCGATCTGCGTGCCGCTGATTGCCGCCCTGTGGGGTTGGGAAGCGGCGTTCATCGTGATCGGCATGCTGGGCTTTGTCTGGGTGGCCGTGTGGATTGCGCTGTACGAAAAACCTGAAAATCAAAAACGCCTCTCGGCAGAGGAACTGGCCTTCATCCGCAGCGATGCGCAGGTGATTGCCACCCCTGCACCGGGCGTTGCCGAGAAAAAAGTCTCGTGGTTCAAGTTGCTGACCTACCGTCAGACCTGGGCGTTCGCCTTCGGCAAATTCATGACCGACGGTGTGTGGTGGTTCTTCCTGTTCTGGCTGCCAACCTACCTGTCGGCGCAGTACGGCATGAAGGGCGCGGCCATCGTGTTGCCTTTGGCCGTGCTGTACAGCATGACCATGGTCGGCAGTATTGGCGGCGGCTGGTTCCCGAGCTATTTCATGGCACGTGGCGATGCGCCGTATGACGGCCGGATGAAAGCCATGCTGGTCATCGCCTTCTTCCCGCTGCTGGTGTTGCTGGCTCAGCCACTGGGTTACATCAGCTTTTGGGTACCGGTGATATTGATCGGCATCGGGGCGTCGGCGCATCAGGCGTGGTCGTGCAACATCTTCACCACCGTGTCTGACATGTTCCCGCAAAAATCCATCGCGTCAGTGGTCGGCATTGGCGGTTTGGCCGGCGGCATGGGCGGTGTTGCGATGACGAAGCTTGGCGGTTGGGTGTTCGACTACTACAAATCGATCAACGATATTCACACCGGCTACATGATCATGTTCGCCATCTGTGCGGTGGCCTACCTGGTGGCGTGGAGCGTGATGAAACTGCTGGTACCGCGCCACAAGGAAATCACCGATCTGTAATCGGCTGGCTTGAGAGGTTGAACCGGTGACGGCGCTTGTAGCCGTCACCGGTTCCGTTTCGCATGCTGGTCAGTTCTGGTGTCACCCGGGTGAGGGGTGACACCCGACAGGGACGGCGGCAGTGTCCGTCACCGGCCTGCTGCACGTGGATAACGAACATCAGAGGAACGAGCACTTCCGACACCATCGCATGCGATGTATAGTCGGGCCTTGCGATCCATTTGTCTTTGGCCCGGAGAATGTTCATGAAACCCACTGAAAAGACATCCGCCCTCGACCTGAAGCTTTCCGACTTCCTGTGTTTTGCGGTCTATTCCTCCAACCTCGCCTTCGGCAAGGCTTACAAGCCAATGCTCGAACGGCTCGGACTCACCTACACGCAATACATCACCCTCGTGGCGCTGTGGGAGGAAGACAACCAGACCGTTGGCAGCCTCGGCGAAAAACTGTTCCTGGAATCCAACACCCTCACTCCGATCCTGAAGAAGCTGGAAGCCATGGGTTATGTGCTGCGCCAGCGCGACCCGGAAGACGAACGCCAAGTGCGGATCAGCCTCACAAAAGAGGGGCGAAAATTGCGTGAAGGTCTGTCCGAAGACGGCTTCCCGCAAACCGGTCTGGATGCCGACGACTTCGTGCAATTGCAGCAGGCAATCGTGAAGTTACGGGGCAACCTCATCCGTACGACGAAAGATCGGGAGTAGGGCGATTCAACCGTTCGAGCCTGTCTACCCGAAGGCAAGACGACAGGCAGTTCATCACACAACCCGCGCCGGCGCTTTACCCTGCCACCCTCACCAAGCATCATGTGCGGCCCGCACTCATGCCAACGGTGCCGGACATCCGTGGTGAAAAGGAACTGCAGTTGAACGAACAGACATTGTCCATGCGCCTGGAGCGCGTGGCTGCGCATATGCCAGCCGGTGCGCGCCTGGCCGATATCGGCTCGGATCATGCCTACTTGCCGGTGGCGTTGATGCGCCGTGGTGCCATTGCGTCGGCGGTGGCGGGCGAGGTGGCATTGACGCCGTTCCACTCGGCCGAACGCACCGTGCGCGAAAACGGCCTGGACCAGCACATCACCGTGCGCCTGGCCGATGGCCTGGCGGCAATCGAACCGGGCGACGGGATCACCGCGATCAGCCTCTGCGGCATGGGCGGCGAGACGATCCGCGACATCCTCGACAGCGGCAAGGCGCACCTGAGCGGCCAGGAACGCTTGATCCTGCAGCCCAACGGTGGCGAGCAGCCACTGCGCCAATGGCTGATGGAAAATGGCTACCGCATCCTCTGCGAGGAAGTGCTGCGCGAAAACCGTTTCGACTACGAAATCATCGTCGCCGAGCGCGCCGGACCGGTGACGTACACCGCCGAAGAACTGTACTTCGGCCCGCTGCAGATGCAGGCACGCACCCCGGCGTTCCTGGTCAAATGGCAGCGCATCCTGCGCCACAAGCAACAGACCCTGACCCAGTTCGCCCACGCGCGACAGGCCGTGCCTGAGGAGAAGGTGCAGGATGTCGCCCGGCAGGCGCGATGGATTAGCGAGTTGCTGACTTGATACGTTTCCCGGGTTTGTACGGAAGTTAGCTGGGCGGATATCCCTCAAAGGTGTAGACACATCAAATGGTTGATAACGACCTATCGCGAGGGGCAGCGAACGACCCATAGCCGCCAGTCAAGGAGGGGCGCAATCGGCCAGAGGCGGACGCTCGCCCTCAGATACTCGGAGCGAGCAACCAATCGACAAGCTTGCCCCTTGGTCAACTGCTGATGCGTTCACCAGTAGGCCTGTTTTTTATTCACGCGGATATTCCCAGACGCTTACGTACCATTCTCAAAAGCTGGCTGGCCACATCGGACATTCCCTTGTTCTGAGCCACGACCTGCGCACCCTCGAGTAGCAGGGTCAGCTCCTGAGCTTTGTCGAGTGGGTCTGCCAGCCGCGCCTCCTCACACAATTCTGCTACTCGCTGAAACTGACGCCGTTTATGCGCCTCGATCAACAGCCGAGCAGGATGCAACTGGTCTGCGAGCTCAGCCAGGCTATTAGTGAACGGGCAACCGCGATAACCCGATTTTTCTAGATCCGCCGCGATGAATTCGGCAAATCCCAATAATTGCATAACGGGCTGACCAGGCAGTTGTTCTGCGAGATCGTCAAGCACCGCGCTGTACTGCTCAGTGAGAAGCCGCAACCACTCCAGTACCAGCAAATCCTTTGTCTCGAAATGCCGATACAGCGTCATTTTTGTTGAACCCGCCAAAGCGGCAATGGCGTCCACTGTCACTCGGGAAATGCCCTGTTCGAAAAATAGCGCGTGAGCGGCATCGATGATGCGCTCACGGGGTGGCAACTGTGCGATGCGTTCAGGACGTATGGGCTTTTCCACGGCTAACACTCTCTGGAAATCGAATTCTGCTTGACATCGATACTATACAGTATCGCATGATACTGACAAGTATCGTGCGATACCGATCAGTATAGATTACTCATCACAGGAGATATGTATGAATCTTTCCGAGTACGCTGAACATGACGCCGTGGGCCTGGCAGCTCTGATTGCCGACCGCCAAATCAGCGAAGTCGAAGTTCGAAGCGCTGCCCTTTGCGCAATAAAGGCGCTTAACCCTCACATCAACGCGGTAATCGAAACCTGGGAAGACGAGCCACAGGCCCAGGCAGGCCCACTGCAAGGTGTGCCGATGCTGGTTAAAGATCTGGGGCTGACTGCGCGTAATCGTCGCAATGAGTTGGGTAGCCGGCTTGCACAGGGCTGCGTTGCCGATTCAGATTCAGAGTTGATGAGTAGATTCCGCCGTAGCGGTCTTCTCACACTTGGCCGCACCACCACTCCAGAACTGGCCGCCAGCACGACTACAGAAAACCGTGTGGACGGTCCGACCCGCAATCCATGGGATCTGACTCGCAGTGCCGGTGGCTCCAGCGGTGGTTCGGCGGCCGCCGTGGCTGCAGGTGTAGTGCCGGTGGCTCATGCGACTGATGGCGGCGGTTCGATACGAGTACCCGCAGCGTCCTGCGGGCTGTTCGGCTTGAAGCCAAGTCGTGGCCGTTTACCCATGGGCCCTGATGTAGATGAAGTGTGGGCTGGGCTCGCTGTGCACGGTGTCCTGAGTCGTTCGGTTCGGGATACCGCCAGCTTGCTGGACGCTGTGCACGGCCCAGCTGTGGGCGATCCTTTCCACATTGCACCACCGAACCAAGCCTACATGTCGCTGCTGAATCGCGAGCCCGGGTCTCTGCGCATTGCCGTGCAAGAACATGCCCTGAACGGTCTGTTGACATCACCCGAGGTGAGCGCCAGTTTAAAAATGGTCTGCCAGACACTTGAAAACCTAGGCCATCATGTCACGCCCGTAATCGCTGATATCGGTCTGAGCTGGGAAGCGTTTGTGGAACTCAATGCACGATTCTGGTCCAGCAACACAGCTGCTTGGATTGACGCGATTGCGGCTGTAACTGGCCGAGGCATTGATGAGTCCACACTTGAGCCCGCAACACTCGCTTTATACCGGCTCGGCCAGGAATTAAGCGCGACCGAACTGTTGGGCGCGATGTACCAACGCAATATCGTGACCCGGAACATGGGCCAACTGTTCAGCAACTACGACGTGCTTCTAACCCCGACGTTACCCAATGCTCAGCCAGTTATTGGCCAATACAATGCAGGCCAAGAAATACTTGATGGGCGCGGCTGGATGGCGAGAGTGTTCGATCACTCCCCATTCACCGCAGTTTTCAACGTCAGCGGATGCCCAGCCATGTCGATGCCTCTGGCGCACGACTCGACGAATGGCTTGCCTATTGGTATGCAGTTCGGGGCAGGCTATGGCCGCGAAGATCTGTTACTGCAACTGGCTGCGCAGTTGGAGCGTGCTTTGCCTTGGAATGCCCGGCGTCCAGGAATCTGGGCAGGGAACTACTAATCGTCGACCCTAGACATCGCTAAGAACCCGAGAACGCAGGCCGCATACGGGGTATGCGGTCGACATTCGTTGTGCCGTAAAGAGGTGGAACTCCAAATGCCATCCCTGTTAATTGAGCATGACTAAAGGGTCTCACCGATTCGGCGGTTGACCTGAACGACCACTTTTGGCCGATTTCCTGTCTACCACCACCGTCTGCTTTGGGTCGTTTGTGGCCGGCCAACCACTCCGGAGGCCCACCAGCATCGTGGGCCCGTATCGTCGAACTGAAGTGTAACTTCGGGTTGAAGTAAGACCTGGAAACGATAATCGAAACAGGGGTTCTTGCCGAATCATCGTTTCCGCACGGCGCTTTAGCACTGATAGCCTTTTTCAGGGTTAGCTGATTTGTGTCGCAACAACTATGCCGATAGTGTTCCCCGTTCAGTTTCAATAACTGGAGGCGTTTTTTGAAGTCCGATCTTGGCATTCGCAAACGAGTGCTTGGCGCCTTGCCGGAGCTACCGCTCGAGTGTAATGTGCACAGCAGCTACGATCTGTAGCGGAGCCAACTACCCGTGATGCTCTCTATTGATGATGCCAAAGCGTTAGGTATTGAGCGTAAGGTAATTACTTTGAAATATTGTGTTTAATCGTTCGTGCTTGCTGCATGTGTAACTGCAACAGCCCAGGCCACTACAAAATCGGAAATCTGTGGATGGCCCGCCGACATTTATAGAGCAACGCAGGAGAGGTGCGCCTGTAATACGGGGAATGGCCGCTGCGAGGTGCTCGCTGCGGCTGAAAAACCAGAAATGAGTGAGTGATCTGAGCGTTTTGGATCGACTCGCCACTTTCAAAATCGGCAGTGGTCGAAGTTAGCCCGAAACGTATGGCTACTTCAGGCCATCCCTAGCGCGTGATAAAGCAAAGATTGTCATGTAGCATAGATCAATGAGTAGTTCTACAGTCAGCCCCTCACTACGCGCTTCTGCACCAACTCTAGAAGGTTTGTGAATGATAAAGACTATCCCGATGTGGAAAATGATGATGGCCACCAAAGGTAAGAAAACGGGACTTGCAATACTGGCATGCTTACCTGTTTTCATCGTTACCGGTGCGTGGATGTTTCTTGAAGGGTTGCAAAATGGGCAAAAGCGCCAGGCTGCAATGGGGCTTATTGGTCTGATTTTTTTTGGTGTGTGCCTCCTGCTATTTGCACCTTCAAAAAAATATATTCCCGGCAAAACATTTCAGGCTTATAGAAATAAAAAGCTCAGTACAAAGACGGCCATAAATTACGGTTACGGAATCATTGTTTTTATTTTCGCAGTTTTTGTGGCTCTTGCACCGGAAGACGCGCTGAGAGCAATAGGCTATGGATTAGTAGGCATCTTTAGCCTTTATGTTCTGTCAAAAAGCCTAAAATTTCACGCAGATATCGATTTTTCGACAAATGAATATTTGGCAACCGCTCTGGGATTTCCTGTGGGGGAGAAAATTCTGGTCAGCTACCAGAATTTTGATGCTGACGAGGTTGAAGTTGGTAGCAATGCTTTTGCCGCAACAGCGACAAAATTCATTGTAGCGTCGTTTGATGGGTATCTTTGGAGAAAGCTGTCGCGGGATCTGAATCAGGTCTCGCGCATTGGGATCGCTGGCGATGAAAATCAAAATTACTTCGTTAAATTGCAATTCAATGATGGAGCCGATGCTTTGTTGCGCATTGGGCTATATGAAAAGCTCACATCAAATCCTATTCTGGTAATAAGAAGGCTGCTGGAAGCGATTGATGCAAGTCTTCTTTGTGGTAGTGGTGCATCACAGACAGCACAAAGACGTCGGGTAGTTGTCAACTCTGGAACTCCCACATCGGTTTCAGAAATTGTTGCGCCTGAGGCTGCGCTTGCATCCACGGCGCCTATGCGCAACATTGAGGTAGCCCCTGACGTAATAATTGCTATCCAGAACGCCGAAGAAGTTGTTCCCGGTCGCAGGCTGGAGCTTTAACAATGTCTCATTGTACAAAGTTTGAATTTTCTTATGTTAATGAAGAAGCCATTGCCAAAGCGTTCGGCAAGATGGGCCTAAGCCCAACGACTGGTCTGGTTTCCGTATTTGCCAGCGACTTCAGTAAAAAGGTATTGAGCAAAATAGGCTATATGGGCAAGCAGCAATTTAGGGCTATTTGTGGCCAAACGGCTGATAAATTCAATCTATTTGTTTGCCAAATTGAGGAGGGCTCCTACAAACTCCTCATCGAACGGGGAACTATTTCGTCCGACGACGAAGCGATAATGGCTGATTTGGCTTTAAGCTTTCAGAAAGCGTACATCAGCGTAGCCATCGATGAAACCATCAAGCGCATAGACGCATCAGGTGTTCCAGCAAGAGTGAAAGAAACTCTTCAAGGGTTCGAGGTTGAATTTGGACCTAGCTACGAATACAGCATTCATGTCACCTTTACGGGCGATGAAATTACGGAGGAAGTGCATGGCGTGAAAGGCGATATTTGCACAAAACTTACTGAAGAGCTTGAATCTCTACTTTCTAGCCCTACTGCGGAACTTGTGACTGAGTGGAAGCCGGAATATACCGTAGTCCATGAAGAGCAAACCCTTCAAATTCTCAGTGCGAATTTCTAAATGGAAATCAATGTACACCATATGGAATTGAGCAGCGTTAACGGCCCCGGGTTGCGCTTGACATTATGGGTGCAGGGTTGTGCGCTGAATTGTAAGGGGTGCTTCAATCAGAAGACCCACGCTCGCGAAGCGAGTACGCTGATGCCTATTTATGAATTGGCACAGAAGATAAATGCGCTGGACATCGCTGGGGTTACCCTCTCTGGGGGGGAACCGCTCGACCAGGCGCCAGCCTTGGCGCAATTAATACATGCCGTCAATGGCGAGAAAAACTGGATACTTTATACAGGCTATACGCCAAAAGAGATATTCCAGAATGAAGCCATGATTCGTGTTGTTAAAGCCGTAGACTTGACGCTGGCTGGTCGGTATCGGCATAACGCGAATCACCCCTATCAGCACAAGCAGATTATCAAAACCAGCGACAGAGTCGACATTGACTTTTTCCGTACTAGAAGAGTTGTCGAGTTTGTTGTTTCAAAATCTGGTGTTACCAAAACCGGTCTTCCGATGCATGTATAACTCAGTTCAAGCGCAGGGATAATAGGCATGAGCCGTACCAAGCAGATAACAGATTACCTCAAAGCGCGTTATGCGATTTTGGTCATTGAAACTTTCGAGGAAGAGCGTGCACTCATTGAAGTTTCTGAAATCGCCAAGGCGCTTGGCCATCGTTTGTTCGTTTGGAACTCGACGCTAGGAGTCCAGATAAATGGCGTCGTGGCTGGGGATAAAACCTTTGATTTGAAAATGGCCTTGGACTTTTGCGAAGAAAAGGCGAAGGAGGAGGGCAGCAAAAATATTTTTGTTTTTTGTGATGCTCATAACTACCTTTCCTCAAGCTCAAATCCTGTCTATCGTCGTCGACTTCGAGATTTAGCCATAAATATCCGCTCACGTGGATATCGAAGCAATTGCATTATCGTGGCGCCCAGCTTTGAAA
Source organism: Pseudomonas sp. BF-RE-21 (assembly GCF_019947305.1). Classification (NCBI taxonomy): domain Bacteria; kingdom Pseudomonadati; phylum Pseudomonadota; class Gammaproteobacteria; order Pseudomonadales; family Pseudomonadaceae; genus Pseudomonas; species Pseudomonas sp. BF-RE-21. The sequence goes on from NZ_JAGYGF010000021.1 coordinate 51,749, forward strand.
TTGCCAATGATCTTCAAAAGGAAATCACGTTGATTGATTTTCCTTTGCCATCAAGAGATGAAGTTAAGACTCAGATAAATAACTTTGTTAATTCCTGGCAAGGCAACAGCAGCGTTAAGATTGATCTTTCTAGCGAAACCAAAGATAAACTCATTGATGCCGCTTTGGGCCTCACGGGATTAGAAATTGACAATAGCTTGTCTCGTTCATTGGTATCCAGTCTGAGTGTAAATGAAAATACCGTAAAAGATCTGCTTTCCGAAAAAAGACAAATTATACGGAAAACAGGTATCTTGGAATACATCGACTCAAAGGTAAATCTTGAGGATGTTGGAGGGCTGGCAACTCTTAAGAAGTGGCTCCATTTGCGTAGCCAGTGTTTTGGGCAGATTGCTCAGGAGTTCGGTGTCGGAACCCCGAAGGGTTTGCTCTTAACTGGAGTTCCTGGTTGCGGTAAGTCTCTAACGGCGAAATGCGTATCGTCGTCTTGGAATATGCCGTTATTGCGTTTGGACATGGGGAAAATCTTCCAAGGGGTGGTTGGCTCTTCAGAATCCAATATTCGTTCCGCACTACGTACTGCCGAAGCTATTTCGCCCTGCATCCTATGGATCGATGAAATTGAAAAAGGACTTTCCGGCTCTTCCGGAGGAGCATCTGATGGTGGCACGGCTACACGCGTATTCGGCACACTGTTGACTTGGATGCAAGAAAAAACGGCGCCTGTTTTTGTGTTTGCTACCGCTAACAACATCAACAGCTTACCTCCGGAGTTGTTGAGAAAGGGGCGATTCGACGAAATATTTTTCGTTGACTTCCCATCGACATTAGAAAGAAAGAAGATTCTTGAAATACATCTGAAGAAATTGAAACGTGACCCAGAAAAATTTGATTTGGATCGATTGGCTGCTCTAGGAGGCGAGTCGAATTTTGGTAAAGACATTGTGCTTTCTGGTGCTGAAATCGAAGCTTGGGTTGGGGACTCGCTGATTGAAGCGTTCTCACGACGGATGAATGGCTCCGGTGATGTAAGCGACCTGACTATGGTTGATTTTGAAACTACTATTTCGCGTTTAGTACCAATGAGCAAAATGCGTAAAGACGAGTTTACAAAACTTCGTGATTGGGCGAATCAAAATGCAATTAGCGCTTCGGCTAAGGTTGCCGGTCAGAGTGATACGGAAACTCAAATCGGCGGCAGGCAAATTGATTTTTAATCTGCGGTGATTTTTCAGTGGGTAAGGCTTTCTTGCACAAGTCGCGGCTGATGGTCTGGCCGTTTGTTGCCTGTTGTGAAAGGCAGATATCGACCCAATGCAGTCCTTCTGTTTCATTGCGTCTGTAACTGTCGGCAGCCGACTGTCGGCTCTCGACAGGCCCGGCGCATCGGGCCTGCATTGGATTCTTGCGCTGCAATTGCTGCTGGGACTGTTTCACTCGAAAGGTCAGGTCAGGTCAGTACTTAGGATCCGGCTGAGCGATTCTTTCCCTGCGTACACGGATTAAAAATCTGGTAAATACTCTCGCTGGATCCTACATAGGTTTTGGTACCTGGAACCGCCACAGCCGAGTAATTCTTGCGATCGGTGACCTGAATAAAATTTCCTTGCCCAGCCGTGAAGCTCTCAGTGTTTGGCGGCACTAGCACGCTCAGGAACTGGGCTTTCTTGTCGAGGGCCAAGGCACCTCCCACGGTAATTGGCGCCAGCATGGCGGCCCAACGTTCACTGAACAGGTAGAAGGTATCGGCTGCGGCTCTGCCACTTTGCAGGTGGGCACACTGCACATCGCTGGCGTTGATGACTTCAGCTTGCTGGTAGATGCCGCCCCTATAGAAGGCCAGTACTAGCTTGCTCTTGGTCAGCACACCCAGGCCTTGCTTGGGTCTGCACACTTGCAAATCACCATAGGCAGATAAACACCAGTTGGTTTCGGTGATAGTGACGATTTCGTCTGCTCTGAGCTTCAGATCGCGTTCAATATTGGCGCGGGCTTCCGGGGTTTCGTAAGGGATGGCGCATGCGCTCAATAGAGCTGCGAGGGTAAGGGCGAGTAGCGGGGTTCTCATCAAGCGTCCTTTGCTGCTGGAAGGTACATGTAAATGACGAATATTTTTTGCAAACCTCTTCTTTCAACACTCTACGAGTCAAGCAATCGCGAGAGCAGGAGAAAATAGCCGCCCTCGAAAAACACTAGACAACGAAACACCCGCTGAACGATTTAGCCAATCTGTTGCGTCGACCGGTTGAATCCACAGCCAGAAGCATCCATTCACGAACTGTGCGAGAACTGAGGGTCATTAGGGGACAGACCACATTTTCGAAATGTGGTCTGTCCCTGAAATCCCCGGCTAGTGACTGCCTTTGGATATTTCTGCAGTCGTGAGGACCTGGAATCGACCCAAATCGGCCTGGCGAATGAAGAGTGGTGTGGGTTACCTGATATGAAAAATATCAGCAATTGCACTGAGGGCTTTCTTGCCGTCAGATGCATAAAGACGATGTAGCAATGCCTGGTCGCCAGAACAATGCAGGCGGAAATGGTTGTAGAAAGCCTGACCCAGACGCTGATTTTCGAACATGCCTCTGTCCCAAAGCTCAAGGAACTCATCGTAGGTCGCTCTCTCAATTTCCGGTTGTATTCGACTTTGCAATGCAGACCTCATTCGATGGTCACGATGGATCTTGAACGATTTTCTGGGCAGCGACGCTGGTGCTACGGACGTGGGCCGTCAGTGCACGCGGGTGCTCACTACCTCGCCAGTGACTGCATCCTCCAGCCACACTTCAAGCCGATTGAGGCCCACATACCTTGAGCGCGCCATTATTTTCTGGCCAGGTTTGCCCTCGAACTTCAGGTCCGCAAACAGGAAGTAGCGGGGCAACTGGTATTCCAATTGGATGGTGTAGGTGCCAGGCTTCAACACCGCGCGCTGCGGGGAGTCGTTCTTGTAGTAGTACGTAGAGAACGGAATGTTGCCGACTTTGTTGTCGTTGATCCTTATGATGTTCAGGTCCGGCTGGAGATCGGCGAAGTGACGCTGGGCCCTGTCCGCATAAGTATCTGTCTCGAGCACGGTATAACGCGACTCGTCATCCGCCGTGGCGGGATCGACGTTGGAGTACGGGGGCATTTCCGCACAACCGTGCAGGCACAGCAGTGCGATAACAAATGGAAGGACGAACTTTCTCATCAATAGATCCTATTGTTGCGCAAAAAAACAATGCTATTTGTCCTGTCCGGGTCTGGCAGACAGTTCAGTCTCGATGACTGCTCAACGCACAACATTCACTGCTGTGAACGTGTAAACGCTCTTCGTATTTTTCGACGTCGACTCCAGTGTCAGGGAAACCCCCAAATCCTCGATAAAGGCGGCGGAAGTTTTACTGGTGCCCTGGTCGCACTCCAGCGCGATGGCGTCACCTGTCAGCGAGGTGAATACTTGCCGGGCAGGAAAGCGCTGACCCACGGTGCAAGTCGTCGACCACTTCATGGGTTTGTCGCTTGGCTGAGCAGGCACTTCTTGCATGACCAGACGAGCGCTCAACGTCTCGCCGGGGCTCCAGCTCGTCGGGGCCTTGACCTCAAGTTCGCGGGTGAGCAACACACGTCCATCGCCTATGCCGTTCATTTTCGACTTCAACTGAATCAGGCCCGCCTGGGTGAGACGCTCGACGTGGAAGGCTTCGTTGTAGATCTCATTCTTCTTCAGCAAAGCGCCGTCTGCGGTGTACTCAACCGTCACCGGACGATCCTTGATCGCATCGCCGGTTCGGGTGGCATAGGTGTAGCTCAACGTTTTGAATTTCGGTTTGAGCAGCGGCGAGTCGAGGCTCTTGAGCACGTCCTCCGGTACGGCGACGCCGGCAATGCTCGTATCCGGTAGTGGCTGAGGATAATCAGCCGGCGTGATGTCCGGGCGCAGTTGGGCGAGCATCGCACCGTCAACGGCGCCTTGCAGGGAACAATTGACCCGCGACTGAGTGCCCTGTTTGCCTTCCGCCTCGACGATCAAGATGCGTTCCACACGCTTGCTACCCGGCGCCGTGCCTGGCTGCGGCTGGATGAGTCGCCATTGGTCACCGACCTTGAGTTCACTGCGCACATAAGACGAGCCAATATTCTGCAGTTGCCCCGGTTGTTCCATCAGCGGCGCGAGGCGCCTAGCCACTTCGTCTACGCCGCCTTCAACAATGAAGCCCCAGAAATAGTAGTGACCCAGTTGGCCGAGGTCGCTGCTCTCGTCGACATAGGACAGCAGTTTCATACCGGCAACAATCGGCGTACCGCGCAGAGGCACCGAATTTTCCGGGTTGCTGCCGCGGTTTTTGACGGCTATCCACGCCGCATCTTTTCGCTGTTCAATAGGCGCAATCGCGCCCCAGGCATCGCGGTGTGTGTTCAAGCGGGCGAAGAAGGTGGCGTCGCAGTGGGTGAGTGCCTTGAGCGTTTCGGTCAACGCTGCATCGTTGGCTTGGGCGACGGTGGGCAGGAGCAGAGCGCAAGCGAGGAGCAAAATGGGGGACGGCAGCTTCACTGAATGGATGTCCTTATCTATGGGCTATGCGGGTGGAGGCATATGGCCATTATCCAGACATTGAGAGGTTAGCTCCAGTCGTTCTTGTCCAAATCGCCATCGACCAGCGGCGTTTTTTACCTGCTCACACTCCAGTCAGCGTTAAAAGCCTCCGGTTGATGCACTGACCGAAAGCAGTGATTGAGTCGTCGCGCTTTTCATTCAGCGGTGACGCCTGTAAAAAACGACCTAACCGGAGGTCGCTATGACCAACGTTAGTCCAGAGTACGAAAATCCATAGGCTCTCAATTCGGTTTCGATAGCCAGTTTGTGAAAGGTAGCGGGCCGATTGTATTCGGCGCCATGAAGCCATGGGTTATTAGGGGGCAGACCACATTTTCTAAATGTGGTCTGCCCCTGAAATCCTGGGCTGTGGGCACGGTTTCAGCACCAATGTAAGCAATGAGGCTAGCGCGCAGGCCCTGCGAATGTGGTGTCCATCTTGTGTCGGTCGTAATCCAGCAGGTATGTATGATGCTGACGATAAAGCTGTGAAAGCAGATCTTTGTTGGGGCCAACCACATCCATACCTCTGTCGTCGTAGGGGAAAACCATGACGTGCTTCTTCAAATTGAAGAGGTATAAAGCGCAGTCGGGTTTAGGCTGAATTGCGGCAAAATCCTTAGCCAAAGCACACCAAAGAAATGCTTGAAGCAGAGTCACAGGCGCTTGAAATGCGATGTTGATCCAATACTCCGGTTCACTTTCGCAAAACCATTCCTCCAGATCTATCTCCTCACTCCAGACTGAGCATTCCGTGGGTATGTTAATACCGGCAGATCGAAGAGCGTGAATCACGGGCCGATGAGCAAATCGGTTGCTGCCAGAATGAATGCGCAGACAAGCAACAAGCGTCGCGTCATTAAGGAAGATATCGCTGCAGATCTTTGTTGATTTTCGTAGTGCTGTTAGAAATTGCTCAATCACTCCACCAGTTTCAGAGAGCTCAAAACGCAAACCTCCTGGATAGGAATAGAAAAGTGGCCTGGCAAATGCTTCGCCCCCAAAAATCCTCTCAATTTCAAGTTGTAGATTCACTTGATCCCTTCATGGCTACAAGCCCGACTCCATAGCTTGGGCGGTGCAGAGGGATATTACTGTATACGTAAGATCTGAGCTAAGCCGCGAGCGTCCGTATATGGCTGTGGATTCAACTGATAGGAGTCGACATCAGCCTAAAATCAACATAAAAATCCGAGAGCCGATGCCTATGTGGACGGTAGTGCTGAGGTATGTGATATCGGTGTATAGCTTATTCCAGCGCTAGCCAAGAATCCTTTCTCATCAAATTTGGCCCAAGCGCTTCCCCATGAAAACCTTTCCAGGTCGGTCTGGAATGAGCGTGAAAGCTGTCGCCTGAATGAGTTTTTTAGAAAGTTGACTTCTAGTTCAATTGATTCTCTCGTAGGCCAGCCGGTTTCGGTTCCTGTGGTTGGCACAGACGCGCCAATATGGACTTCAGTCAGTCGACCAGAATGGAAGGAAAGCGCCAAACCACCCGATACGCCTTCAATGCTGATTCCCTGATACGTACGCCACACGTACCCGTTTTTGTGAACCTGTTCGGATCGGTAGAGCTGCGCGAGTGGTGCCGCTGTGGTATCGGAGGTAAATGTACTGTCGATGACAAAGTTGCATCCAGCAATTGCTATTTGGATAGAGCCATCTTTCGGGTTGATGGTGAGAGCGGGATTCAATTTCTGGCGGCCTATCAGTCTAGTAGTGTGTAAGGAACAATTGGGAACAGACCACGATATGGGGTTATTAGGGGACAGACCACATTTTATAAATGTGGTCTGTCCCTGGAATCCCCTTAAATCCCAATTGCGGTCATCCAGTTCAAGCGACTACCCCTGCGCTTTCTTCAACCCTTTCAAGCGCACATTCGCCCTTTGCACAGCGGCCATTTTTTCAGGGCGCTTCATGCGTTTCCACTTTCTGATGTCTTCCTTGCTCCGCCCACAACTCACACACAGATCGCCACTCAGTTGGCAAACCGAGATGCAGGGGTTTTCGATTTCTTTAGCCATCGTCAATAACCCTTGGCCAGGCGCTTCTGCCAATCACCACCGTGAGTGCGCTGGCATTCTTCCTCGGAGTCAAAGCGGACATTGAGGTCTGATGGGCTCAGATCGATGTTGGCCTCATTCAAGGCGATGGCCGTCAGCTCAAAGATGCGTGTCTTCGCATTAACCTGGGCGAGCTTTTTGTCAGCGAGGGTTTCGAACACCCAGATCACCTTCAGGGTTTCAGCCAATGCGTTCAGGTCAGTGATGTGGGTGAGCCAGGTAAAACCCTTGATTTCACCTTTTGCTGTTTCGCACGCATCAGTGAGCGTGGCAATCAATCGGCGTTCGATCTGCGCCAGTTCACGTTTCCCTGGGGGCATTACGGTTTCCTTTGGAGGCAGTGGAGGGGGGGGCTGAATCAGGCCGGTCGAAACTCGACCGTCAGATGGCTGACTTCATGAACCGGCTTCAGACGTTCACGAATGCTGTCGGCGTTCGCAGTGGCTTCACCAAGGACGCTGACGATGGCCGCATGAGCTTGTGGTCCAACTCGCCAGACGTGCAAGTCAGTGATGGTGGCATCCCCAGGTTTCTCAACCAGTTCACGGATTTCCTCGGCAACGTGTGCGTCTGTCTGATCCAGCAGTACACCTGCGGTGACCCCCATCAAGATCCATGCCCAGCGCGCGATAACGATAGCGCCGACAATGCCCATGACCGGGTCCAGCCACACCCAACCGAGATACCGACCGGCGAGCAGTGCAGCAATGGCCAGAACCGAAGTCAGCGCGTCCGCGATGACGTGGACGTAGGCCGATTTCAGGTTGTTGTCGTTCCCATGATGGGCATGATCGTGATCGTGATCGTGATCGTGCCCATGACTATGCCCGTGACCCAGCAGCAGAGCGCTGACTATGTTGACGATCAAGCCGGCAATCGCGATGAGCGTCGCGGTGCCGAACTGAACTTCCGTTGGCTGCAAGAGACGTATGACGGACTCGACGCCAATTCCCAGGGAGACCATACCGAGAATCAGCGCCGAGGCGAACCCGCCCAAGTCTCCAACCTTTCCGGTACCGAAACTGTAACGCTGGCTGAAAGCGTGGCGTTTTGCGTATCCATAAGCGGCCGCCGCGATACCCAATGCGCCGGCATGGGTTGCCATGTGAAAGCCATCGGCCAGCAACGCCATCGAGCCCGTCATATACCCGGCGGTGATCTCGCCAACCATCATCACAACGGTCAGTATCACAACCCAAAGCGTACGCTTGGCATTTTCGTCGTGCGCTGAGCCAAGGAACATGTGGTCGTGTGTGTAGTTGATGTTGGAGCTGCTCATGAGTGTGTACCTACGTTCACTTGGAGTAACGGCGAATGGCCTCAAGAAGTTCTTCGACGCCCTTGTTACGCTCCTCTTCGCTGAGAGCAGGGTTCGCGACATGCTCCCGCGCGTGGTCCTCGATGATTTCCTCCATCAAACCGTTGATGGCTCCGCGGGTAGCGGCAACAAGATGCAGTGTTTTGGCACAATCGAGATCCGATTCCAATGCCCGTTCAACGGCTTGGATTTGCCCGGCGATACGTTTTACGCGTTTGAGAAGATCGCCTTTGTTTGCTGCAATATGGCTCATGGGATACCCCCCCTACCTATGTATTGCGCATGATAGGCATACCCCCTATACCTATGCAATGTCAGGGGCGGAGAGGGCATCTATAACCCCTGGCAGGAAAAAGGCGTCATTTGCGTGGGGGAAATCGAGAGGACCTGGAATGAGCGCTTCAGTCGATAGCAGTCGCCCACGGAAGGCGCGTAAAGGTCCTAGGACGCTATAAAAATTCCTACACAAACCTCGGAATGCGTCACCTTTCCCGCCGTTCTGATGAAGCCTATAGTCCTACCCGTCGCCCAAAATGGCGATCAGGTTTGGCGACCTGATATACGAGTGCGAGGGCTGCCTGCTCATTTGCAGGCGTCATCGCATCCGCAAAACCGTTGTACTATGGCGGTTGCGCGCGGGAGACCTTCGGGTCTGCCGGTTACTCGTTCCCGGTTCGCCAACCTGCGCGCAACTGCCACCCTATTCGTTTGGCGACGATCTGTTGGCGGTCTCCTCTAACTGAACGAGATCTCACCTATGGAAAGATACATGCCCCTCACCGGAATCGACCTGGTTCCGGCCTCGCTGCTCATCGACACCGAAGCCCCACTCGACGTACTACAAGCCGCCGCTGACTACCGAATTCGCGCGGTTACTCAGGTGCTGGAGAACATTGCCTTTCGCGCCGAGATTGGTTGCGACACGGTGGTGTTGTCGGACTTCTCCAAACTGCTGGCCATTCCGTTGCGCGATGGCTGTGATTTAATGGATGTTATTGGTCGGCGATTGCGGGCGCAGACGAAGGAGTGAATGAAAACGGGCGCTGAAGGCGCCCGTTTTTTTCAACTATAAAAAAGATCTGACATCTTCATTATGCGGCATAATTTTTCTCCGCTTTCGGCCAAAAGCGGACGTTGGTGGCAGGTGCTACGAGCTTGGCTGTCGGTGCCGGGCATAGAGTATTGAACCGCTCACTCCCGACGTTCCTCTCATTTGCAGTTCAAAAATATCCGGATACCCCTTGATCAACTCACTGAGTTTTTTATAACCATGGGTGCGGGGATCGAATTCAGGTCTCAATTTGCTGATGTTGGCGCCCAGCGCACCCAAGTGAGCCCAGCCGTCCTCGTCGGCAATGTCATCCAAGATCTTTGCAATGAAACTTACGGGTGCCTTGGGTAGCTTCTTTACCTCTAGGGTACTGGCGACTTTGACGGCCTGGATTGCGGCGGATGACTCGGGATCGGGTCGATCATGCCCATTGCTCGAAGCAACAAGCACTTCACTGCGCAGCAATTCGGTATAGATGAACTTGTCGCAGGCTGACACAAACGGTCTTGGGGTTTTTTCTTCACCAAACCCGTAGACGGTCAAACCTTCTTCACGTAGCCGCGAAGCGAGGCGTGTGAAGTCACTGTCGCTCGAAACCAGGCAGAAGCCGTTGAAGCGTCGGGTGTACAGCAGGTCCATTGCGTCGATGATCAAGGCGCTGTCTGTTGCGTTCTTACCTTTGGTATACGCGAACTGTTGGATGGGCTGAATCGAATGGTCGAGTAGCACCTTTTTCCATCCACCCAACTGAGGACCAGTCCAGTCGCCATAGATCCGCTTGACGTTGGCGACGCCATACTTGGCGATCTCTTCGAACAAACCTTCAACAATTGCTGCGGGGGCATTGTCGGCGTCGATCAACACTGCCAAATGTTTTTGGGTGGGAGTGGGAGCGTGGATGGCCATGGGTCGTCCTTGAGTTGAGGGCTCCAACATACCGTTAAATCACGGATGAACAAAGGGTCCACGGCTTCGCGCTAGTGTGATGTTCGCGAAATAACTCTCTCCATACGTGCACTAGACTTCAGGTGTCATTCCTACCTTGGAGAATTCCTGGTGAGCGCCTTGAAAATTACGCACCGGCGAACACACGATGTAATGGAAACTCAGGTACGTGGGTAAGTTATTTTGAAAACAGCATGATAGGGATATCGGAGTATCGAATTCTGCACTAATACTGGAAATCAGCATGCGACATGCATTATGAGTACCTTAATATTAGGATCTAGCGATAAACATCCAGACGAAGAAAATAAGCTCTAGTACAACCAGAACGGCCAGCGCCTTATTAAAAAATTTGAATGCTTCACCTATAGGCTTTCCTGTGGCCTTTCTGTGATCGACAAATGAGTGGGTCGCGAATGCTAGTGCCGGTATAAAACCTAACAAGAACCACGCAAAATCAGCCATTAGTGACACTCCTCAACCTTTCTTTACGGAAGCTCAGATCAACTTGCAAGGTACCTGCCACGAGTTGAAAGTTCCATGACGTTCAGTGCCAAGTTATCGCGAAAGCATCCTATTCTCGGGCTTTTCAGCCCATTTCTATGCGCTACACGCGCAACTCACCCATACCCATCAGCCATCCACAGGTTGGACACGGCGAACAGAGTGGCCAACTGAGCGGTGTTCTTCATCACTCCACGATAGCGTACCTTCAGGTAACCGAACTGGCGCCTGATCACCCGAAGCGCGACCGCCCCGGTACGTTTGGAACGCAGAGGGAGAGGAAATCTTGAGTAAGATCCGGTGAGCACACGAGGTGATGGAGGCGAAGGTGCGTGGGTAAGTTATTTCGAAAACAGCACACTATAGTGCGTGTTTACCAACGGCTACGAGTTTGCGGTAATGTGCAAAACGGAACCGGTTAAACAATGACTTTAAATCGACCGACAGCGGTCGGTAATCAGAGGCTGCTTTGGGTCGGTTGCGTCCTTCGCGACAGACAACATTCGACCCATAGCTGCCGGTGGCGAAAGGCAGAAAACGACCCGAAGCAGACGAATTCCAGTGCCGTTCTCGATTTATCGGGGATAAAGATTGAGCGTGCTAGCATTGAGGTCAGAGAGCCTAGTAAGAGCACTGACGATGCAGATGATTAAAGTAGGAGCGAGCGGTTTGAATCAGCTCCGTGCGTCTTTGAGTCAAGCTGGATTACCCTACGATGATGTGAGCGATCCCGGGCGGCAGTTCTACCGATTCGACGTGGATGGGGAATTGGTTGCTTATGGTGGGTTGGAGGGCTCGGGCCCCGATCTCCTACTGCGCTCTATGGTCGTTTGCGAGAAACATCGCGGTGCGGAACTGGGTACGGCGGTGTTGTCGGAACTGGAACAATACGCGGTCTCCCGAGGCGCAGCTCGACTGCATTTGCTGACCCAAAGTGCTGTTAATTTTTTCACGGCAAATGGGTACGAACTGCTTGATAGGGGTAAGGCGCCTGTCGCAATTACCCAGACAGCTCAGTTCAAGCATTTGTGCCCTTCGTCAGCAAGCTACCTGCGGAAAACTTTAAGCAGATCCCTTCTGCGCTGAGTGAACCATCGAAACGCTGCTGTTTCATTGCTAGTGTTGGTAGCCAGCGCCCGCTTCTGGCCGATTGTTGCCGTTCACGAGCGACTGCATTCGGCCAGATACCGTCATCAATGGCTCAGTGAAAATCATACAAACCATCATCATTAATGATGCTCACCAGCTGCCCCCTTGGGCTCGAGCAATGGATATCGCTTGGATGAATGGCAGTTCCTCAGCCTGCGGGACGTCTGGAAATCAGCTGTACTTAAATTCCGACATCGAGTTCCTGGAGATCAGATTATGAGAAAGCACAGGACGTTTGGTTGGGTAGCGATGATTTTTCTTCTGGTGGCGAACGGGGCAGCTTGGGCGGCCACCGAACGAGCCGAGACGCGTCGTTCCGCGCGCGATGTCAGGCAGGAGACGCGCCAGGGTGCGCGTGAGACGAAACAGGATTGTCGAGCAGCCGATGCCCAGAGCAATCCCGGTTGCCGACAAGACAAGCGACAAACGAAGCAGGAAGGACGTCAAAAAGCCCGGGATATCAAGTACTGAACCTGGACGCTCGAACGGCGGAAACTGGCCGATTTCGGGCAGTCATGGACGGCAGAAATCGGCCAATACCCGATATTTCTCACCCTGGCTCGCAGACGTTTTCGGTCCATGTGCCATCACAGCCAGCACGTGAAATCTTGCTTGAAAATCCGTCATAACATGTTATGACCTCACTCAAAAATGCCGTTTGGCCCAACAAATACGGCGTTTAATGGACGAATGGTCGTAAGGCGTCAAGCGCGGGGAATTGCTAGGGGCCTGAAGCCACTACAGGCGACTCAGATCGGCGCGTTCGTCGCGGTGAAGTGAACTTCACTTTGATCACGTGTCACATTAAGTCCTCGTTAAGAGAACTTCAGTGGAGGTACAGCCTTATGAACATGGCCACAATTGTCAGTGCCGTGATTTCCAGTCTCGCGCCAACTGTCTTCGACCAGAACGGCCTGCAAGAACCCGGCGCGCATGTCTCAGCCGTCGATTACCACTACGGTATGGAAATCGATGTGAAGCGGGTATTGCAGCGCACTGATACATCCAACAAGACAGGCGTGGTACCGGTGACCCTGGTCTATGAAGACAGCCTGGGTGAGGTTCACAAGATCCGTTTCCTCGAATGGGGCGCAAGCCCGGCAAATCCCACCAGCATTGCCTGATCCGCTCGCCGATAGGGTTCTGGATCTCGCCGACCCCAGAAGCGGAAGTTAAACCTCATATGCACTAAGTACGGATGATTAAAAGTTCATTCGCGAAAATCACTATTATCCTGGCAGCGTAACACTGCGAGATTATTTAATAATAATTGTTGGATCCTAATTACAATCAGCAACGGCAAACTCCAATCAGTCTGTGCCGAGAACTATGTTGATTCACTATTGAAGTCAAGAGGTAACCATGGAACTTAGTATGATTTCTTCGTCCGCCGTGGAATATTTTCGTTTGGGCGTTGTATATTTCCATCTTATCGCCTGCTGTGTTGCAATCGGTCTTGTCTTGACCAGTGACGTTGCAATGGTCAAGCAACTCCTGAAGGGGGACGTGTCGGGTCACCATGATGACGCACATATGGAAAGCCTTCAAAAAACCGTCGTACTTGCACTTGTAGCCCTTTGGATTACGGGCATTGGCATTATCGGGATCGATTATGCCGGCAAGGGGATGGAGTATTTCCAGAATCCAAAGTTGCAAGCAAAAATCGGGATCGTTGTACTGCTGACATTTAACGGCTTCCTGTTGCATAGCGCTGTATTGCCAGCGCTGAAAAAAGCCGGTTCGTTACTTGAACTTTCCTTCAGCCTTCGCATGCTGGCGCTGTTCTCGGGTGCGCTCTCTGGTGTGTCGTGGTTCTATGCCGCCATGTTGGGTGTTGGTCGTCCGCTGGCCTGGAAATACTCGCTGATCGAGTTGCTGGCAGCCTATCCGGTTCTCATCGTTGGTGGATTCGCAATGATGGTAATGCTCACCGCCTGGGCAAAAAGCAGAGATACCGACGGGCGTATGGAGCAAGGCACCTGGACGCAACAAAACGCCGCCCTGGCTTAATGCTAAAGCCAGGTTGAATAAGCAAGTAATGCTTTAGCAAATAACTACCACTGTTATCTATTAATAAACTCTTACTTGAGGATACCCAAATGAAATCCATGAAAGTTCTTTTCGTCGCCGCCGCTCTGACCGCTTCCACTCTGGCTATGGCCACAGGTGGCGGTGATCGGACCTTCACACGCATGGAGTCGGCCCGGAAAGTCTCGATGGAAGCCTTCCAGGTTGCACAGAAACAGAAGGCTGAAGCCGCTGTTGCCGAAAGCAAAGCCAAGGCGACCGATCGCACCAACGGCTGATCTGTGTAGCGCGTCCCCAGGCTGACAGAAGTAGGCGGGTAGCGCTCAACGGCAACAACCTGTTCGACAAGCGCTACTACGCCACCATCGGTACCGAAACCTTCGGCAACTACTACGGTGATCCACGCAACTTTATGGTGTCGGTCAAAGCGAGTTTTTAACGCAGGCCGCACTGAAAACGACGCATAACCCGTGAGCGAAATGCCCGCTTCGCAAGAGGCGGGCATTTTTTTGGGTTCTTCACACAGTCCCGGGAAACACAAAACTGTAGGAGCCGGCTTGCCGGCGATGCGGTCTTGAACTTTACGTTGCCCGTTCGGACGTCATCGCCGGCAAGCCGGCTCCTACAGGGGAGCGCTGCTCACCGCTTGCTGAACGCCAACCGCGCTGCAAACAGAACAAAGATCATGCCCGTCGTGCGGTCCATCCACTTGATGACTTTTTCACGCCGCAGCACCAGGGCGAGTGGTTGTGTAGCGCGAATCAACGTCAACGACCAGATCAAACCGAGCACCACGTGAATGCTGACCAGGCCAAATGTCCAGGCAATCAGCGACTGGCCCTGGGGAATGAACTGTGGGAGAAAAGAGACGTAAAAAATGCCGATTTTCGGATTGAGCACATTCCCCATCATGCCTTTCAGAAACCAGTTGGCCGTTGGTTTTGCGTCGGTTTCGAGGGGCGACAGCGAGCGGCGCGGGCGCAGCAGCATGTTCAGGCCCAGCCACGCCAGGTAAGCGGCGCCGCAGTATTTCAGGACGTTGAAGGCCAGTTCCGAGACCGCAATCAACGCGCCCAGGCCAAAAGCGACCGCAGCGCCCCACAGGAAGCAGCCGGCATTGATGCCCAATGCCGCGCGGAAGGCCTGTTGTCGGCCTTCCACGGTTGCGGTTCGCAGGATCAATGCGGTATCGAGGCCGGGCGTCAGTGTCAGCAACGTGGCCGCGAAGGTAAACGCGAGAAGATTGTCGGCGATGGACATGGGCGTGCGCTTCCAAAAGAGGATGCGCGCACGTTATCACGCGGCGACCTATCGGTTGTGCGCGACGTCGGCCAATTGAGCGGTGTCCACGCGAACAAAAGTGGAGTCGCCCACCGCCGTGAGCACGTCCCCGGCGTAGATCTCGCAGATGACCCGAGTCTTGCGCCCGACATCACCTTCGACTTTCGCCCGCAGGGTCAGCGGGACACCCATCGGCGTCGGTTTGATGAACTTGATGCCGAGGTTGCCCGTGACGCAATTGATGCGCGGAAGGCTGGCGGCGTCGCGGTTTTCCGCCCGGTAGTGATAGGCCATGGCGGTCCAGTTGGAATGGCAATCCACCAACATCGCGATCAAACCGCCGTAGACCAGATCCGGCCAGCCGCAATACCTGGCGTCGGGCACGTGCTCGGCGATGACATGCTCGCCGTCTTCATGCCAGTAGCTCTTGACGTGCAGCCCATGCGGGTTGCGGCTGCCACAGCCATAACAAACGCCTTCCGGCGCCGCGGTGTCTTGCAGGGAAATGTCGGGTGTGGACATGCCTGGGTCATCCTCAAAAGTGTGGGCTGAACATTTTCCGATTCTAACGCCGAACGGAAAACGCGTTCATCCCCTGTGCAGGCGTCAGTTCATTCCTCGGCGGTGTCTGGAAGCCTGGCAATCACCTTGATCTCGAATTGAAAGCCATACAGCCACGTTACGCCGACTCCGGTCAACGTCGGGTGCGGTGCGTTACCCCAGAACTCCGGCACGATCTTCCAGATGGTTTCGAAGGTCGATTCGGGGTCGACGATGAACACGGTGACATCAATCACATCGTCGAAGGTGCAACCGGCCGCCACGAGGATCGCGTTCAAATTGGTGAAGGCGAGCCGCACCTGTTTCTCCAGATCCGGTTCGGGCGATCCATCCTCAGCGCTGCCGACTTGCCCCGAGACGAACAAAAAGCCGTTGGAGCGAATAGCCGGCGAGTAGCGATTGCGCTCATATAGCGCCTGGCGTTTGGCTGGGAAAACAACATCGCGCTGCGTCATGAAAGGCCTCCATCAAGGGCTCTGTGTGAACGATGAAGGGACTGTAAGGACTTGCATCGGGGCGATAAACGAGCAACCTTGGCCAGCACTGTTTGTGATATCCAAACAATCCTATCGATACCTGGGGCTGCAATGGACCGTTTTGATGCAATGCAGGCATTTGCGCGCGTGGTGGAGGCGGGCAGTTTCACCAAGGCGGCCGAAACCCTGCACATGAGCAAGACCACCGTGACCCAACTGGTGCAGCAACTGGAGGCCCGGTTGCGCGTCAAGTTGCTCAACCGCACCACGCGCAAGGTCAACGTCACGGCTGATGGCGCCGTCTATTACGAGCGGGTGTTGCGGCTGCTGGCCGACATGGACGATGCCGAAACCAGCCTGTCCGGTGCGTCGACGTTGCCCAGAGGCCGGCTGCGCGTGGATGTGCCGAGCCCGCTGGCGAGGATGATTCTGGTGCCGGCATTGCCTGCGTTTTATGCGCGATACCCGGACATCCAGATCGACATGGGCGTCAGCGATCGCATCGTCGACATCATCGATGAAAACGTCGATTGCGTGGTGCGCGGCGGCGAGCTGATGGACCAGTCGCTGATGGCCCGGCGTGTCGCTGACCTGCCGCTTGGGGTGTTTGCAGCACCGAGCTATCTGGCTCGCGTCGGCGTGCCTTTGCATCCGCAAGAGCTGGAGGATTCGGAACATCGAGTCGTCGGCTTTTTGTGGGCGCGCACCGGCAAACCGGTGCCCTACGCGATGTACAACGAACGTGAGCGTGTGCAGGTCAAAGGACGATATGTGCTGGCCGTCGATGATGGCAACGCATTTCTTGCGGCGGGCCTCGCCGGGCTCGGTGTGCTTTGGCTGCCCAAATACATGTCCCGGGACTACGAGGCTCGCGGTGAATTGGTCCCGCTGTTCGAGGACTGGAGTCTCGAGACGATGCCCTTGTATGTGGCCTTCCCGCCGAACCGGCACATCAGCCTGAAGCTGCGCGTGTTTATTGATTGGGTGGTCGAGTTGATGGCGCAGCATGCGCCGGTTGTTGATCGGCCGGGGGCATGAGGCTAGGGGGTAACGATCCCTTTTGCCGCAACCATTCGTTTGATCAATAACCATCATCAAGAATCGCAAGTTCTGTTTTTTCGCCAAGGGAGGAGGATAGCCACATACCGAATTCGCCACCGAAGGAACCTGCGCGATGAGAATCTCTACCCTGCTGGCCCTTGTCGCTGTCCTGACCGGCAGCGTTGCCGCCACCGTGCCGGCATACGCCGCCGAACAGTCCTGCCACTTCCCGCCGGTCGCCGACAGCGCCGCGAGCTTGCAGCACGCGCAATCAGTGGGCGTGCTCTACAGCGAAAACACCGTCAGCACCCTCGAATACCTTGAGCAATACCACTCGGTCGCGCTGAACGGCGCGAAGAACCCTGAACTGGATTCACGCATCAGCAGCGCCTTCGTCGACAGCTCCGATCCGAAACGGGCGATCAACTGGCTGATGGGGTCGTTGCAGAAAGAGTTTGCCTCGGTGACGGTCTACGACAACCTCGATGCGCTGGTGCAGGCGCACCCGGACGTGGTGGTGATGCTCGACACTTACAGCCGTCTGGTGTCCAAGCGCAACAACCAGGTTGAAGCACGGTTCATGGCCAAATTCTACGACTCGAACCTGCAATACATCGGCAAGGCCGAGGGCTCGCGCACACAACAAATGCCTTCGGTCTGGGTGCATGGCAAAGCCGCGCCGGAGATCGCCGCGCAGATCGACCAGCAAACCGCATTGCAAGTGAATGCACTGAAACAGTTCGACACCTCGCTGAAGGCGCTGGTGACCTCAGGCCATGTGGCCCAAATCGCGATCAACTGACGCTTCACCGCAATCCTGTAGGAGCCGGCTTGCCGGCGATGGGGCACCCTGAGCCCTACATCGATTGTGTTTGCACAAAGGTTTGGCTAATCTCGCACAAACCCGCAAACTCAGGCATAAACATGCACGACCATCACTCGGCCGCCGAACTCCCTCATCTGCGCCGGCAGAAAATCCTGCTGATCCTCGAACGTGACGGCAAGGTCATGGCCTCCGAGTTGAGTCAGCATTTCGCCGTCTCGGAAGACACCATCCGCCGCGACCTGTCGGAGTTGGCCACGGCAGGCCTGGTGCAACGCGTGCACGGCGGCGCGCTGCCTCGGCCCAAGGACACGGGCAAGGATTACTTCACGCGGGTCAGCGAAACCGATGAGGTGAAAACCCACCTCGCGCAGCTCGCCGCCAGTCGCGTGGAGAATGGCCAGATCGTGATGTTCGATTCCGGCACCACCACGCTGCAGATCGCACGTTCGTTGCCTTCGGACATTTCCATCACCGCCATCACGACGTCGCCGATGACCGCCATCACCCTGGCCGAATACAAAGGCATCAAGGTGATTCTGGCAGGCGGGCAACTCAACCTCGCGACGATGTCGGTCAGCGGACACGAGACCCTGCGCTTGTTGCAGGGTATCAAGGCGGATGTGCTGTTCACCGGGGTTTGCGCGATTCATCCGCAAGTCGGCATCAGCTCGTTGCACTTCGATGAGGTGCCGGTGAAACAGGCGCTGCTCGACAGTGCTTCGCAGGTGATCGCCGTCACCACGGCGGACAAACTGGGCGCGGTCGAGCCGTTTGTGGTCGCGCCGTGCAACCGCATTCATACGCTGATCACCGAGCGCCATGTGGCGTCGGGCGATGTCGGGGATTATCGGAAACTGGGGATCGAGGTGGTTCAGGCGTAGGCCTGAACCTGTCCCGCTGGCGTTTCAGCTCAACACGAAATCGACGGGTTCAAGGGCCGGGGGAAGTTGTGTTTCACCCAGTGCCGCGAGGATTTCGCGCTCGATGTTGCGCACCATCGCATGGGTCGGCAGATCGTTTTCGTCACGCCCGAACGGGTCCTCCAATTCATCGCCAATCGCATCCAGGCCGAAGAACGTGTAGCTGACGATGGCGGTGAAAACCGGTGTCAGCCAGCCCAGCGACTCTGCCATGGCGAAGGGCAGCAAGAGGCAGAAAAGGTAGGTCGTGCGGTGCAGCAACAGGGTGTAGGCGAAGGGCAGCGGCGTGTGCTTGATCCGTTCGCAGGCCGCTTGCGAACGGCTCAGGCTCGTCAGGTGGTTGGCCATGATCGTGTAGCGAAACTCACTGATGGCTTCGGACCCGCCGAGTGCTGAACATTGCTCACCGACATGGTTGAGAATACGTCCGCTGATGTCCGGCGCGTTGTCGTCCGGCCTCGGCTCAAGCCACTCACCAGCGGCGTCCAGTTCGCGCTTGCCGTGCAATTTTGCGTTCAACGCGTGGGCGAACCCGCAAAGGTTGCGCAGGATGGTCTGCCGCGCGTGCGCGTCCTTGATCACTTGGGTTTCGCGGATCATCGAGCGGATCGCGACGATCATTTCGCCCCAGGCTTTACGGGCTTCGTACCAGCGGTCGTAACAGGCGTTGTTGCGAAAGCTCATGAAAATCGAGAGCGACAGGCCGAGCAAGGTGAATGGCGTCGCGTTCACTTTGGAGAAGTAGTTGGGGTGCAGGGTTTCCACGAGCACGATGATGGAAGCCAGCAGCGTCACCATCAGACAACGCAGCGCAATTTTCCTGGCAATCGAGCCCTTGAGCGAAGTGAGGATGTTGATCAGATTGGGTTTGGGGCGGACGATCATGGTGCTTTGCCTGTGTCGGAGGGCGCTGTTCACGAAATGAGTGCGCGCAGGCTAGAAGCAACGGGCCGGGGCGTCCAATCACTTTAGATGACCAGTTGATTGACAGAGTCTATGACAACGCCAAACGCCGACCTGTATCTGTAGGAGCGAGCCTGCTCGCGATGGACTTCAGGGCGCCGCGTTCATTCAGGAAGAACACGTCATCGTTTACGTCCATCGCGAGCAGGCTCGCTCCTACAGGAGATGCGGTTTACGGCGAACCAAACATCACTGTCCAGTAAATCCCCGAATCGCTCTTCGGGTCCACCGCATACGCCGCGCCCAGCTCGTGATACTGCGGGTTCATCAGGTTGGCGCAGTGGCCGGGGCTGGCGACCCAGCCATCGACGACCTTGCGCACGCTGTCTTGCCCGGCGGCGATGTTCTCGCCGATCTGCTGGCCGCTGTAACCCGCCAGTTCTGCCCGGTCACCCGGCGTGCGACCGTCGCGGTCCTTGTGATCGAAGTAATTGTTGTTGGCCATGGACCGCGCATGCGTCTCGGCGGCTGTCGCCAGTGTGGCGTTCCAGGTCAGCGGCGTGGCGGCGGCAAAGGATTGCGTGCCGCACTGACGTGCACGGCTGCGGGCGACGTTGAGTTCGGCCAGCAGCTTCTGGCCTTCCGCCTGCCAGTCGCCCAGGCGCGCGCTCAACAATGGACGGGCCACCACGATGCGCCATTCACGGTCCTGGCGGCTCACGCCGATGTCGACGAATTGCGGATCGAGCACGATCTGGCAAAAGCTCTCCTGGATCGCTTTCATCGCCGCCGCCGCATCGCGCGGCCCGGACAGGCTGATCGCCTGCACGTTCTTCATCGGATAATTCGCGGCAACCATGGCCTGTTGCAGATTGCCGATGCTGGAGGCGGACAACGCCAGCCGTGGATCACCCGCCAGCGGTGGCAGTTCTGACGAGACCTGACCTGCGCACCGCTGGTTCTGGCTGCGGTAATCGTTGATTGAGTCGATCAGTTGTTTCTCGTCGGCCGCCAGTGCATTCATGGCGAACAACAGCCCCAGCGACAACGTGGCAAGACGCAAAACGGGTGGCAGGACACGCATGGAAATCTCCCTTGTTCGGACTGCGCCCATGATGCGCGATTTCACCCCCGTGAGCGCAATGCCTTTTCACACCGAAATACAGGTTGTCGGCCGTCTGTCGAAATGAAAACGGGCAACTACAATCAAGCGATGTCGCCGGCCAGGGGCGCTCAGCGTCGACAGTTTGTTGCTTGAATCCAGTCCACTCAGAAGGGGCGATCATGCGCTTGATTTGGATAGCGACCTGCTTTGCAATCACGCTACTCAGCGGCCAGGCAGCGGCGACTGAACAGGAACAAAAAAAGGAAACGGCCGAAAACAAGGCCGAAGTGCTGGAACAGAAAGCGGCGGAGAAGGGGGCCGATGTGCCGGTGCCCAAGTCCGAAGCGATTACCACCTCCGAAGTGCAGGCGGTCGACCCGGCAGGCGCGTCGCCGCTGGACGATGCAATCACCTGCCTGGCGCGCTCCATTTATTGGGAAGCCAAGGGCAAGTCCTCCGCCGACATGGAAGCCGTGGCCAGCGTGGTGATGAATCGCCTGGGCCATGAGGGCTTTCCGGACACGGTGTGCGCGGTGGTCAAACAAGGTTCTGAAACCAAGAATTGCCAGTTTTCCTGGTGGTGTGACGGGCGTTCCGATCAGGTCCAGGAAGAAACCCAATACACGATCGCCAAGGAAATCGCGCGCAAGGCGCTCAACAAGCAGCTCAACGACCGCACCCACGGCGCGATGTATTTTCACGACCGCAACGTGCACCCCGATTGGGCCGGCAAATACATCAAGACCACCGAGACCAGCATGTTTCTCTTCTATAAGCCCAAGGGCGGAGAGGCCCATTAGCGATGTCATCTGGATGTCATCGAACCCATGTAAAAATTCTTGCAAACCGTCTTGAACGTTCAGCGGGCCTGGGTCTGCTGACAGATGAATTTGCAAGGAATACCTCAATGAAAGGAGATGCCTCCCTGTTTGCGGCCATCGACCTGGGTTCCAATGCGTTTCGCATGATGATCGGCCAGTCGGTCAAGCGGAATCAGCAACTGGTGATCCAGGAAGTGAAAACCCTGCGCGAGCCGGTGCGTCTGGCAGAGGGTTTTCAGGGCGGTGCGCTGGACGAAATGGCACTGGATCGCGGATGGCAGGCACTCGCGCGATTCGGCAAAAAGTTACGCGGCTTTGAGCCCGGTCGTGTGCGGGCGGTGGCGACCAGCGCCGTGCGTGAAGCCGACAATGCCCAATTGTTCCTGGCCAGCGCAGAGCGGCATCTGGGTTTTCGCATCGACGTGATCTCCGGGCATGAAGAAGCGCGGCTGGTTTACGCCGGTGTGGCTCACACGGTTCCCGGTACGGAACGCAAACGGCTGGTGATCGACGTCGGTGGCGGCTCCACGGAATTGATCCTCGGGCAGGGCGCGCAGCCGCTGTTGACCGAGAGCATTGCCATCGGCAGCGGCACCTTTGGTGCGCGTTATTTTCAAGGTGGGCGCATCACGGCACCCGCACTGCTGGAAGCCGAGCGTGTCGCCACTCTGCAATTCGAACGCGTGGCGCGCCGTTATCGCTCGCTGGGCTGGCAGCAAGTGATCGGCTCATCAGGCACCGCACGGATGCTCGCCAAAGTGCTCAAGGCCAACGGTTTGAACGACGAAGGCCAGAGCGGCATTACCTACAGCGGCCTGTTGCGCCTGTCGCTGCGCCTGCTGGAAGTGGGGCACGTCAATCAACTCAGGCTCGCGGGCCTGCAAAGTCACCGCCTGAGCATCCTGCCCGGTGGGCTGGTGCTGATGCTGGCAGCGTTCAAAGTCTTCGGCGTCTCGCACATGACACCCTCCGAGCCCGGTTTGCGGTTCGGTGTGCTGCATGGGTTGATGTCTCGGCACTGAGTGCCAGCCGCTATTCCTTCAGAACTTCGCATAGTTCAACGCATCGACCACGGCCGGCGCCTCGTGTTGTCGGCCAACGGCTTTCCGTTAGGTGTAGACCTGATCAGGGCGTACAGTGCAAGTTAGATGGCCTTAAAAGCTATCAAGCCTCCTTTACGGTCATCAGGAATTGGCGTCATGCACGAGATCGGCCTCATCGTTTACCCCGAATTCCAGGTGCTGGGCCTGGCCATGTGTGCGGCGTTCGAAATGGCCAACGGCGCCGCCGACGAGCCGGTGTACAGCCTCACCTTGTTGTCGGAACACGGCGGGACGGTGCAAACCTCCGCCGGCTTCGGCGTGGAAACCACCGCGTTCGATCAGCGCTCGTTCGACACGCTGCTGGTAATGGGCGACAACCTGATCCGTCCGGTTTCATCGGGCATGGTGGCGTTTCTGCGCAGCGCCAGTCAGAGCTCTCGCCGGGTCGGATCGATCTGCACCGGTGCCATCGCGCTGGCCGAGGCCGGTCTGCTCGATGGGCGGCGAGCGACCACGCACTGGTGCCATGCGCCTGCGTTGCAACGGGCTTACCCGAAGGTGAAGGTGGAGGAGGACCGGATCTTCATCAACGACGGTAACGTCTGGACCGCTGCCGGCATGAGTGCCTGTGTCGATCTTGCATTGGCCCTGGTGGAAAGTGACCTCGGTGCCGAAGTGGCGCGGCGGGTGGCCCGGCAATTGGTGGTGTACCACCGGCGCGCGGGCGGGCAGTCGCAGTTTTCGGTGATGCTTGAACTCGAACCCAAGACTGACCGCATTCAAGCCGCGTTGACCTATGCCAAACAGCATTTGAAGTCCGAGCTGTCGGTCGAGGAACTGGCCAGCGCCGCCAACCTCAGCCCGCGACAGTTCAGTCGCGTCTTCCATGCTGAAACCGGTCAGTCTCCTGCCAAGGCCATTGAAAACCTGCGGGTGGAGGCCGCGCGCCTGATGATGGAAACCGGCCGGCACGCCATCGATGTGGTGGCGACAGAGACCGGTTTTGGTGATCGCGAGCGGATGCGCCGGGCGTTTATTCGCGCCTTCGGCCAACCGCCGCAAGTCATCCAGCGTGCGAATCGAGGCTGACTTGCGTGAACCCACAATTCCGAACCTCCGCGTAATCTGTAGGAGCCGGCTTGCCGGCGATGGCGTCCGTGAAAACGCTATCGCCGGCAAGCCGGCTCCTACAGGTTTTGTGTGAATCCGGGATTCCGAACATCCCCTCGATCTGTAGGAGCCGGCTTGCTGGCGATGGCGATTTCAAATACGCCATCGCCAGCAAGGTATTTGCGTGGCTTAAAAGGTGGCGTATTTGGCATTTAAGACAAAATATTATTGGCGTAATCTCGATCTCGTTGAAGCCCATTCCCCACTGAGATCACCGCCATGACCATCGTCAAAGCCGCTGCCGTCCAGATCGCACCTGTGCTCTACAGCCGTGAAGGCACTGTAGAAAAGGTCGTCAACAAGATCCATGAACTCGGCGAGAAAGGCGTGCAGTTCGCCGTTTTCCCGGAAACCATCGTGCCGTACTACCCGTACTTTTCCTTTGTGCAGGCGCCGTTCGAAATGGGTTCCGAGCACTATAAATTGCTCGATCAGGCTGTCGTCGTGCCTTCCGCGACCACCGATGCCATTGGCAAAGCCGCCAAGGACGCCAACATGGTGGTGTCCATCGGCGTCAACGAGCGCGATGGCAGTACCCTGTACAACACGCAATTGCTGTTCGATGCGGACGGCACCCTGATTCAGGCACGTCGCAAGATTTCGCCGACCTATCATGAGCGCATGATCTGGGGCATGGGCGATGGTTCCGGCCTGCGTGCCACCGACAGCGCTGTTGGCCGCATTGGTCAACTGGCTTGCTGGGAACACTACAACCCGCTGGCGCGTTACGCCCTGATCGAGGATGGCGAACAGATTCACGCCTCGATGTACCCCGGTTCGTTCGCCGGTGAGCGGTTTACCCGCCAGATGGAAGTCAGCATCCGCATGCACGCGCTGGAATCGGCGTGCTTCGTGGTCAACTCGACGGCCTGGCTGTACCCGGAACAACAGGCACAAATCATGGCTGACACTGGTTGCGGCATTGGTCCGATCTCCGGCGGTTGCTACACCGCGATCATCGATCCGCAAGGTGAAGTCGTCGGCGCACTGACCGAAGGTGAAGGCGAAGTCATTGCCGACATCGACTTGTTCCAGATCGAAGTGCGCAAGCGTCAGATGGATGGGCGCGGCCACTACAGCCGTCCGGAAATCCTCAGCCTGAACATCGACCGGACACCGCATCGCCATGTGCACGAGCGCAACGCACAGCCGAAGCTGGCCGACACTGCGAAAGCGGAAGAGTTGTGATTATGGAAGTCATGACGATCAATCAATAAACGCCAAACCTGTAGGAGCCAGGCTTGCCGGCGAAGGCGTCAATGAAATCGCCATCGCCAGCAAGCCAGGCTCCTACAGGTTGTGTGTGAACCCGCGACCCCGAACACACCTGTGATCCGTAGGAGCCGGCTTGCCGGCGAAGGCGTCAGTGAAATCGCCATCGCCAGCAAGCCGGCTCCTACAGGTTGTGCGTCAACCCGCGATCCCGAACACACCCGAGATCTGTAGGAGCACGGCTTGCCGGCGAAGGCGTCTTTGAAATCGCCATCGCCAGCAAGCTGGCTCCTACAGGTTTTGCGTCAACCCGCGACCCCGAACACACCTGTGATCCGTAGGAGCCGGCTTGCTGGCGAAGGCGTCTTTGAAATCGCCATCGCCGGCAAGCCAGGCTCCTACAGGTTTTGCGTCAACCCGCGATCCCGAACACACCCGAGATCTGTAGGAGCCAGGCTTGTCGGCGAAGGCGTCTTTGAAATCGCCATCGCCAGCAAGCCGGGCTCCTGCCAAAAGCGTGTCGGTCTTAGAGCTCCATGCCCAGGAAGATCAGCGTATTGCCATGGGCTTCAGCCGCGGCACGCTGGTTGTAGCTGTCGCGATGCGAGCAGTTGAAGCCATGCTCGGCTTCCGGGTAAACCACGATTTCAACGTTATCGTTGTTGTCGAAACGCTCGGCGATTTTTTCCACGGCTTCCAGCGGGATGTGGCTGTCCTGTTCGCCGAAGTGCATCAGCAGCGGCACTTCGATTTCGTCGGCGCGGTCCAGTTGGTTCTGGATGCCGCCGCCGTAGTAGGCGATCGCCACGTCCACCAGCCCATTGGCAGCGGTGTGGTAGGAGAGCAAGCCACCAAAGCAGTAGCCGATGGAGGCAATGCCGCCATCCAGACCCGGTTGTGCTTTCAGGGCGTCGATGGCCAGCTCGATGTCTTTCTGCGCCTTGCCGACGTCGGTGGCGTTCATCAATTCGACGGCGCGTTTCCAGCCGGCTTCGTCGTAGGTCAGTTCAATGCGCGGGCCGTTGCGCCAGAACAGGTCCGGCACGATTACCAGGTAGCCGTCGGCGGCATATTGCTCGGCGACCGAGCGGATGTGTTCATTCACACCGAAGATCTCCTGGATCAGCACAATCCCCGGGCCTTTACGGGTATGCGGAATCGCCAGGTAAGCGCCGAATTTACCTTCAGCGCTGTCGATCTCGATCCATTGGGTGGTCACGCTCATGGTGGCTCCTGTCTTCGCAAGTGAGTTGGGGCGTAGCTTAATGCGGCTGTGTGGCTTTGAAGCTCGTCAGCCCCTGCATCCGTTTCCACCAGCTGTTGAAGCCGTCCACGGCAAATACCTGCGGCGCATCCGGGGTCATCGCGATGTAGGCGCAACCCGGTGCCAGGTAGAAGTCGCCGATGCTCGGTTCAAGGCCGGCGATATACGGATCGGTGCCTTTAATCTTCATCAACTCGCGCAGCACTCGTTTCGAGTTCTCGATGCCTTGGCGGCGCGAATCTTCATTCTGCCCGCCAATGAAGTCGGGAAACAGATGGTAGCCGAACACCGAGACCAGCGCGCCATAACCGTAGGAATCATAAATGCCCTGGGCCATGTGGGTGCGCGCACGGTCGTGGGCGTTGTCCGGGGTGATTGACGGGCCGGGCAGGACTTCGTCCAGGTAGGCAATGATCGCGCCGGTTTCGATCACCCGAAAGCCGTCGTGGTCGACGACGGGCACCTTGCCGAACGGGTGGCGCACCAGATGCTCCGGCAGGTGCGGTTCCCCTTTGATCACGTTGACCTGCACCTGCTCGAAGTCCGCGTCTTTTTCCACCAGCAACATCTTCACTGTGCGCACATAAGTACTGCCGTCAAAACCGTAGAGAGTGAGACTCATGGCGATTGCTCCTGTTCTATTGGGAGTGGCAGGTACGTTATCGAAACGCCGGCGCCTCAGCGGTGGTTGCGACGCCAGAAGAAGCGAGCCAACAACGTATCGAGACTGAGCTTGCCGGCACCCGAGAGCAACAGCGGCATCAGGGCGGCGAGGTAAATCAGCGGCAGTTTGAAGTTGCCGTGGCCCTTGTTGCTGATGGCGTAACCCTGAGCAAGCTCACTCAATGTAGACCAATCGGCCGGCCAGTGGACGGCGGCCGTCGCAACAAGGGTGACCACGATCAACGCGATGGCCGAAATCCGCGTGCCAAGGCCGACGAGGATGGCGAGGGCGCAAAGCAGTTCGGCCCACATCGACAGTTCCCAGTTCAGCGTCGCCGGTATCTGGTCGAAGGGAAACGGAAAGCGATCCTGAATGTCGGCGAACCAGTTTTCGCCATTCCATTTTTCCAGGCCTGACTCGAAAAATTCCCAGGCAATGAACAACCGCAGGGTCAATGGGGCGAGCCAGCTACCGGCACGGTCGAGATTCAGGTGCAGGCCTTTCACGGCCGACGAGATTGCAGAGTTCATGGACGTGGTCTCCGTTCAGTCAGGGATGCGGGGCTCGCGGCCCCGCGCAAGGGTTACTCGCCGGCGCCGCACTTGCCTTCGCCGCATTTGCCTTCAGCCGGTTTTTCCGCGGTGTCGGCGTGGGCCTGGCTGTAGCCGTGGGCCAGCTGTTTCATGCTGAACGCTTCGGACTCGGAGGCCGATGCGACGTTGGACAGGGCCAGGCCGCCGGCGATGATCAGGCCGAGGGTCAGGGAAGAAGTCGAGAGCTTGAACATGGTGATACTCCGTAGCATTGAGTGAGTTGAGCGCTTTGATCGGCTGAGCCAATCGACAGGCACATTTCATCAATCGGGTGTATCTGCGATGTGTCGTTGGGGTGGGGTTTTATGGACGGGGTGTGTCAAGGGCGGGGCTGTACACACTCTGATACGTAACCCCCTAAATTTCCTTGGCCTACACAAATCCTTGTAGGAGCCGGCTTGCTGGCGATAGCGTCCGTTCAGGCGATAAATGTGTCGACTGATCCACCGCTATCGCCGGCAAGCCGGCTCCTACAGGGGGTATTCCACGCCACCACTGTGATCCATTCGTTGCCACCAGCGTCTAGCGTCAGTGTCCCCGCAATCCCTTGGGGCGAGACTTCGGAACCCGGCATGCAAGCGCTGTTGAACGAGATCCTTGACGCAGTTCGGCCCCTGATCGGTCAGGGCAAGGTGGCTGACTACATTCCTGCCCTCGGCACCGTGCCGGCCAATCAGCTGGGCATCGCCGTGTATGGCAACGACGGCGAACTGTTTTGCGCCGGTGACGCCCACACGCCGTTCTCGGTGCAGAGTATTTCCAAGGTGTTCAGCCTGGTGCAGGCCATCGAGCATTCCGGCGAAGCCATCTGGCAGCGCCTGGGCCACGAGCCTTCCGGGCAGCCGTTCAACTCGCTGGTGCAGCTGGAATTCGAACGCGGGCGCCCGCGCAATCCGTTCATCAACGCCGGTGCGCTGGTGATCTGCGACATCAATCAGTCGCGCTTTGCCGCACCGGCCTTGTCGATGCGTGATTTCGTCCGGCGCCTGTCGGGCAATCCGCAAGTCATGGTGGACGGCAAGGTCGCCGAGTCCGAATACCAGCACCGGGCGCGCAACGCCGCCATGGCATACCTGATGCAATCCTTCGGCAATTTTCACAATGATGTCGAGGCGGTGCTGCGCAGCTACTTCAGCCATTGCGCCCTGCGCATGAGCTGCGTGGACCTGGCGCGGGCGTTCTGCTTCCTGGCCAACGACGGCTTCTGCAAGCACAGCGGCGAACAGATCCTCAGCGGCCGCCAGACCCAGCAAGTCAATTCCATCATGGCCACCAGCGGCCTCTACGACGAGGCGGGCAACTTCGCCTATCGCGTCGGTTTGCCCGGCAAGAGCGGCGTGGGCGGCGGGATCGTCGCGGTGGTGCCGGGGCAGTTCACGGTGTGCGTCTGGTCGCCGGAACTCAACGCCGCCGGTAACTCACTGGCGGGCATGGCCGCGCTGGAGTTGTTGAGCCAGCGGATCGGCTGGTCGGTGTTCTGATAGCGCGGGGTTGTGGCCGGCGCGACTACCGCCACAGCCGCCGAGGCGGCCTGAAAGCCGACCTGTTTCTCAGTTGTCCGCATTCTCCTTCACTACTGCGACCGCTCATTTTGGACATGTCCACCGATCCCCTGTAGGAGCCGGCTTGCTGGCGATGGCGTCTGTCCAGCCAATACACACGTTGACTGATCCACCGCTATCGCCAGCAAGCCGGCTCCTACAGGGGATTTGCGTACGGTTTCGCAATCGAACGAAATGCGCCGGATGGCCACCGGTTAATGACGCTCCAGAAATTTTGCTATACATTTTCTGACCGCCCATTGCATGGTGAAACCGCTTCATGTCTCTTGCGCTCGAACGTCTAGTCGCTGGCACGCCAATCCCTTTCGCTGGTAACCGCGTCACTGTGGTCAGCCCCGAACTGGCCTTGCGCTTTCAGCCCGGGGACCACCTGTTGGTGGAGCAGGTCAGCGGCGAGTTGTTGCTGATTCCCGTTGCGGACCAGAAAGCGGCGGCGGTCGCGATTGAGCGGGCTGAAGCGGCGTTTACGGCGATGTCCGCCGTTTCCGATCAGGCGATCAGTGCGTTTTTCGACCTTTTTGCCCAACGCCTGGAAAACCAGGACTGCTGGGACTTGATCGAAGCGGCCAACCGGGCCGACATCGAATGGGCCAAGTCGCGTGGACGCTCCACCACACGGTTGCTGGCCGATGAGCGCATGCGTCGTGACATGATCGCGGGCCTCAGGGCCTGGCGCGATGCGTCAGCCACGCGCGGCAAAGTGATCAGTTGCGTCGAGCATGACGGCTGGAAAGTCGAGCAGGTGGTTTCGCCGTTGGGCATCGTCGCCTTCGTCTTCGAGGGCCGGCCGAATGTCTTCGCCGACGCCGCTGGCGTGTTACGCACCGGCAACACCGCGGTGCTGCGCATTGGCAGCGATGCCTTGGGCACGGCGCAAGCCATTGTCACCCACGCGTTGAATCCGGCATTGAGTGAGGCCGGTTTGCCGGTGGGCGCAGTGTCGCTGGTGGAAAGTGTCAATCACGCCGCCGGTTGGGCCATGTTCGCCGACCGTCGTCTGTCGTTGGCGGTGGCCCGTGGTTCGGGGCGTGCGGTCAGTCAGTTGGGCAGCATCGCGCAACAGGTCGGCACTGCCGTCAGCCTGCATGGCACCGGTGGCGCCTGGCTGGTCGCCGACAAGGACGCCGACGCCAAGCGTTTCGCCGCCGTCGTGCGCAATTCCCTGGACCGTAAAGTCTGCAACACCCTGAACGTCTGCCTGATCCACCGCGATCGCGCCGCCGAACTGGTGCCGCTGTTTCTGGACGCCTTGGAAAAAGCCGGCAGCGCCCGGGAAGAGGGCTGCAAGTTGCACATCGTCGAGGGCAGCGAAACGTATTTGCCGGGCCGTTGGCGGACCGCAACCGTCGAGGTCTATCGTCCTGACGGCTACCAGACTGAAAGGTTGGCCGAGCCACTGCCCGAAGACCAGTTGGGCCGCGAGTGGGAGTGGGAAGAAACCCCGGAAGTCAGCCTCAAGATCGTCGACGACCTGGGCCAGGCCATCGCCTTGTTCAATCGCTACAGCCCGCAATTCACCGTGTCGTTGATCAGTGAAGATGCCGAGGCGCATGAGCGCTTCTACAACGCGGTCAACGCACCTTTTGTCGGCAACGGAATTACCCGTTGGGTTGACGGGCAGTACGCGCTGAATAAACCGGAACTGGGGCTTTCGAACTGGGAGAGTGGTCGCCTGTTCGCTCGCAGCGCGATTCTCTCGGGCGACGGTGTGTTCACGATCCGTAGTCGCATGACGCAGATCGATCTGTCAGTCAAACGCTGAGAACCCGACCTCAAGCGCAGACCGCACTATAATTAAGGGTGTCTGCGACTGCGTCTTGAGACAGGGGTCCGCCATGAAACTTCAATCCTTCGATCATTACTCTCATAAGCTGGAATTGGCCGCGCACGACGCGTGGCTGACAGCCCGGGTGAAGTCGGCCTTGGCGTTGGCCGATCCGACCCTTGGCCTGCAAGTCCATGTCAAAACCCTCGCGGGAATGGTGATGTTGAGCGGTCGCGTCAACACGCATAAGCAATGTGAGCAGGCTGTTGCGCTGGCTCGCACGGTCAGTGGTGTCAATGAAATCGATGCCAGGGAATTGCTGACTCACGTGTTCACGCCTGGAAGCTTTCCAACACCGCCCAACGCCGAGGAAAACCCGGAGATCCGGCCATCCTCGTCAGCCAAACCGGAAGACAAATAAAGCGGGGTGCAGCGCTTCCGTGAATCGGGCGCGCTGCATTTTCACTTCGCGGTTATTGAGCGCGGATGCTGATTGGCTGCAAGGTGCCAGCTGAGGGCGATGGCCCTCTGGTACACGGATCAAGCCGCTTCAACCGCTTTGCCGTGAACGGCGCACGTGCTCGGGCGTTCGGCCAGCGACACGAACGTGCGGCTGTTGGCATCCAGTGCATCGATCGACCCGGTTTCGATGTCGTAGACCCAGCCATGCAGGTTCAGCAGGCCTTTTTCCTGAGCCAGTCGCACGCTCGGGTGTGTCTGAATGTTCGCCAGTTGCGCGATCACGTTTTCCCGCACCATCGAACTCACTTTCGCCGCGTCGCTGGCATGAGGCCGGGATTCGTTGATGACCTTCGCCGATTCCGCATGTTGCAACCAGCCGCTGACGGCGGGCAGGTGATCCATGCATTTGCAGCTGGCGACGGCTGTCATCGCGCCACAATCCGAATGGCCGCAAATCACGATGTCGGTGACGCCCAGTACGGCCACCGCGTATTCGACCGTGGCCGATACACCGCCCGGATGCGGGCTGTAGGAGGGCACGATATTGCCGGCGTTACGGATCACGAACAGTTCGCCGGGTTCTTGCTGGGTCAGCAGTTCCGGTACGACACGGCTGTCGGAACAGGTGATGAACAGCGTGCCGGGGTGTTGCGTGGTGGCCAGGTGTTTGAACAGGTCGGTCCGCTGTGGGAAGGCTTCCGTCTGGAACTTCAAAAAACCGTCGATGAGCGCTTTCATGGGGAATTTCCTTTCAAATGATGGGGGGATCAGTTCGAGCAGCCGGTGCCAAACACGCTGTAGTCCAGAATGTGGGTGGCGCCTGTGGAGTCCTGGTACGTCATTTTCACAGGGACGACCCCGCATTCATCGGCAATCGGCGTGATGCTCACGACATGCGCGATGTCCAGTTTCATGCCGTACTCGTACGCGACGGCCGTTTCTTCTGCGTGAACCTGGGCAGACATGCCCGCTAACAACGACAGCACCAACAGAATTTTTTTCATGGGGCATCCTCCAGACCAATGTGGTGAACAAAGAAACAAGCGGGGTTCTGGAACTGGCCCGCACTTGAGTGCGGGCCGGGATCAAGTCAGAAAGGACGCAGTGGCAGGAACTTGCCGTCGAGGGTGATCACGGCGCGGGAGCCGCCTTCCGGGTCTTCGACTTTTTTCATGTCGAGCTTGAAGTTGATCGCGCTGATGATGCCGTCGCCGAACTGTTCATGAACCAGGGCTTTGAGTGTGGTGCCGTAGATCTGGATCATTTCGTAGAAGCGGTAGATGGTCGGGTCGGTCGGCACGCCGGAGAGGCTGCCGCGCAGTGGAATGATTTGCAGGCGGGCCACGGCGTCGGCGTCCAGGTCGAGCTTCTCGCCAATCACTTTGGCGGCGCTTTCCGGCAGTGGGTGCTGACCGAGCAGGGCGGCGGTGACGTAGGCCAGACCGAGGCCGGTGCCGTCGGTCAGGTCCTGCCACGACAGGTTTTTACGCGCCTTGGCATCGAGGATCGAGGTGGTCAGGGCCAGGCTCGGGTCGTTGTAAGCGTGGGACTGTTGCATGGTGAATCTCCTATCGGGTTGAGTATTGCTTGGGTGTGAAGCAATCTTCTGCCGATTGATTAATAGCGTCCAAGACCGATATACAATGCATTGCATAAGCCCTGCCTATAGGTTGATCCCGATGCTGCTCCGACATTTGCGCTACTTGCTGGCGGTCGCCGACCACGGCGGCTTCACCCGTGCTGCCGAGGCATTGCACGTGTCCCAACCGACCTTGTCGCAACAGATCCGCCAACTGGAGGAAACCCTCGGCGTGAGCCTGTTCGACCGCACCTCGCGCACGGTCAAGCCCACCGATGCGGGTGAGGCCTACATCGAGTGCGCTCGGCGGGTGCTGGTGGAACTGGAGGCGGGTAAACGGGCGTTGCATGACGTGAAGGACTTGTCCCGGGGGACGTTGCGATTGGCGATGACGCCGACGTTCATGGCGTATCTGGTCGGGCCATTGGTGCGCGACTACGTGGCGCGCTATCCGAACATTCACCTGGAGATTTTCGAGTTGTCGATGGACGACATTGAGGCCGGGCTGCTGGATGACTCGCTGGACATCGCCATTGCGTTTGATCAGGTCAGGAATGCCGACATCGAGTCGATCCCGGCGTTTACCGAGACGCTGGGCGTGATGGTCGGGCGGGATCATCCGTTGTACGAAAGCCGTGTCGCGTTATCCGCTGAAGCGGTGGCCCAGCTGGAATTTGCCCTGTTGGCCACGGACTTCGTCACCCGAACCCGAATCGATGAGTATTTCGCTGAGCAGCAGATCACGCCAAAAGTGGCCATTGAGGTGAACTCGGTCAGCACCTTGCTGGAAGTCATCCGCCACACGGCGATTGCCACCATCCTTCCGGAACCCATCGCCACTCAGGACCGCGCGTTACGCAGGATCCCGTTGCTGGGGGAGGCGCCCAAGCGCGGGGCCGCGCTGCTGCGGCGTAAAAACAACTACCACAGCGCGGCGTCGGTGGCCTTCATGGAACTGTTGCTGGGAACCGTTGAGGCGACGTCAGTCATCCACTGACTGGCATACGCCGTTGGAGGCCTTGCCGGAGGAGGTCACGGCGACCGAATCGTCATCGGCGAGGACAATTGACAAGGTGATGCCGGAGCCCTTGGCTTCGAAGCGGCGCTCACTGATGATTTTGGTGTCGGCTTCCTTGCCGTTGATCATGACCGGCCCATCCTGATCCGCCTGGACGAGAAACTTGCCGGGGCACTCCACCGCGAATGACGGGACACCGTCGACGCTGTTTGCCTGAGCAACACTTGTCAGAACCAGCAACAGCGGGAATATCAGCTTGTTTTTCATCGCAAGTCTCCAGTGACCAACAGCGGATACGCTTAACAATAGCTTTGTTTGGCAAACCGGAGACAAACAAAAAGGCCCCGCTCGTTTATTCGAACGGGGCCTTTTTTATGGGGCCTTCATTGGTTTGAACACCCATTCAGATCATTGTAGGAGCCGGCTTGCCGGCGATGGTCGTTAACGATAACGCGTACTGACTGTTTCACCACGGTGTCGTTGAGTCCATCGCCGGCAAGCCGGCTCCTACATCATTGGGTTTATCAGTAGAACCGATCAATCACCCGAACTTCATTCTGGTTCTGCATCGAGTCCCAGGCCTGCTTCAGCGTTTGCAGGACATTGCCGATGAAGTCTTTGTCGGCTGCAGCTTTCTTGCCGACATAACCCTGGCCGCGACGGTACATTTTCAGTCGGGCCAACAGGTTCTGGTTGTTCTGGTCGAACTCGGCTTCATGGGCATGCGGCGACAGGCAATCGATATGAACCTGGCCCGATTTGCTGATCCACAGAATGTGGCTGTCGTGGCTGTCTTTTTGCGCAGCGAACATACGAGCCAGTTCATCGATAGTAGGTTGATTGTTCAGATTCATAATATGCCCCTTGACCATTTGGTGATCTTTCAAAGTTGATTCGCTAATACAAGTAGCCCATCGGTTAGTTGATCCCTGGCACCGAAACCAGGACGTCAGCGTTCGGCCGTCGAGAGTGACGGGGTTCCGCGTCTGTTGCATGTAGTCGTGTTGAATAACTGCTACGCAATAGCGTCACAACGAAGAGAAGCAGCGAATACCTTCAGGCCACTGCCGACGTTTTCAGGGTCGGCCACAAGCTTCATGAGGATTGATCGCCAGCGCTTCTCGTCCTTGTACTGGACGTTCGGGCCAGGTCAGCTTCTTCAATCTGCCTTGTGGGCAGCGTGTATCCGGGAAAAACAGCTCGGCGGTCAGACGAGCTTGCTCAAACATGTTGCTGTACTCCCGATCGGGGAGATGTCTGCATCATGCAAGGGCAAATCGGAGGCGTCAACGGTTTTGTAGTGATTATTTTCAGTCACTACATATTGTCGGACAAAGCTGTTTGGAATTAGAAAGCAGCAGGGAGAAAGCGCCCCTCAGGACGAGGGCGGCGCGCTTTGGAAGCGGTAAAAGGTGCAGGGATAACCGTCCACTGAGTGCTGATGCCGGGAGAACGCGTCACCCGTGAGGTGTGGCATCACACGGGCCCAGAACTGCCGTGCAGGCGGGTTGGCATCGATGTGGAAAATCTGCCATTGCCCGGGCAGCTGGCTCAAGAGGGTAGAAACGACAAACGTCGCGACTCCTTGGCCACGAAAGCGTCGGCTGACAAAAAGGTAGCCGATGTTGTACTGGGCGCCAGGCAGATGGGTGTTGTCATCCACGGTCACAAAACCGGCCAGCTCCCCGTTGACCTTGATCAGGAACGGGCGGGTTGCGGGGTTGCGCCAGTAGTCCTGTTGCGGCTGGATGTGGAAGAAGCCATGCCCGCCGAGTTTGAGCGGCAGCCACTCACTGAGGTCGTACATATAGAACTGCATCAAGTTTTCGAGCGTTTCCAGTTCGTCGCGCTGAGCGGCGTGCAGTTCTATCGAGGGCATGCGGGCTGGCTCCTGTTCAGAGCGGAATCAATCAGTGAGGCGCGAAGTCGTATTTACCACCTTTCTTCAGTGCGGCTTGATAGGCCGGGCACGCCTGGAAGCGCTCGACCCAGGCCGCTACATGAGGGTAGTCGCCGAGCTTGCCTTGGGCGCGGGCGATTTCACCTATGAAACTCATCTGGATATCGGCTGCGCTGAATTCCTTGCCCAGCAGGTAATCGGACTGGTTCAGTGCCGTGTTCAGATAGCCGATGTAGTTGGCTACTTCCGAGTTGATCCGTGGATGCAGCGGTGCGCCGGCTTCACCGAGACGTCCGACATACAGGTTCAACATCAGCGGCAACATGGCCGAGCCTTCGGCGAAATGCAGCCACTGCACGTATTCATCGTAGGCCGGGGTGGACGGATCGGGTTGCAGCCGCCCCTCGCCATGGCGACGAATCAGGTAGTCGATAATTGCGGCGGACTCAATCAGCTTCTGCGTGCCGTCTTCGATGACCGGCGATTTGCCCAGGGCGTTGATCGCTTTCAGTTCCGGCGGGGCCAGGTTGGTTTTCGGATCGCGCTGATAGAGCTTCAGTTCGTAAGGGATGGCCAGTTCTTCCAGTAGCCACAGAATGCGCTGGGAGCGGGAGTTGTTCAGGTGGTGCACGATAATCATGGTCGATGCCTTTTCAGGAAACAGGACTGTAGCCGGGCTTGAAGAACACTAGACCATCGCTGGCCAATCGAAGTGCCATCAAGCTTTACCCGGCGTTTTTGCTGCACGTTTGACGCCGGTCGATGGCTTGCGTTTGGCCGGCTTTCGTTTGTTTTTCCAGGGTGTGGCACCTCGCCCGGCAGGGCTTGCAGGCCCGCTGATGGTCAGGCTCAGGCCGGAGCAGCGGGCAACCTGCTTGCTCATCCACGCCGCTTGTTTGGTGACGAATTCTTCCAGGCTCATTTCGCCGCTCTGCACCATGTCCAGCGCCTGCTCCCAGATCGCGGTGGTGCCAGGGTCGGCAATCGCGCGCGGCACGGCGTCGATCAGGCTGAACGCCGCCGGGGTGGCGGCCAGGGCCTTGCCGTTCTTGACCAGATAACCACGGTCGAGCAGGCCCTGAATGATCGAGGCGCGGGTGGCCTCGGTGCCAATCCCGGTGGTGTCCTTGAGTTTCTGCTTCAGCAGTGGATCCTCGACCAGCTTGGCGACGTTCTTCATCGCCTTGATCAAATCACCTTCGGTAAACGGTTTGGGCGGCTGCGTCCAAAGGTCCTTGAGCTTCACTTCGGCCACCGCGCAATCACGGCCTTCGCTCAATGTCGGCAGTGTTTGTGGCGCCGGTACTTCGCGGCCCTTGGCCGGAGCAAGGGCCTCGGGCAGGGCGCGTTTCCAGCCGGGTTCGACGATCTGCTTGCCGACCGCGCGCAAGGCTTCACCGGCACAGTCGAAGTCGGCCTGGGTCCGGTCGTATTCATGGTTGGGCAGAAACTGCGCCAGATAACGCGCGCGGATCAGCGTGTAGACCGCTCGCTGCTTGCCCACCAGTCGATCCAGGTTCTTTGCCGCAGCCGTGGGGATGATGCCGTGGTGAGCGCTGACCTTGGCGTCATTCCAGGCCCGTGAGCGCCGTTGCGGTTCAAGGTAGTCCTGCAAGGCGTTCAGCGTCGGATCTGCTTGCCGCAGGGCGGCGAGAATTCCGGGCGCTTCACTGTGTTGACTCACCGGCAGGTAACCGCAGTCGCTGCGAGGGTAGGTGATGACTTTATGGGTTTCGTAGAGTGCCTGGGCGATGTCGAGGGTTTCCTGAGCGCCGAGCCCGAGTTTCTTCGAACAGACTTCCTGCAAGGTGCCCAGATCGAACGGCAACGGCGCCACTTCGCGCATGCGCTCGGTACGCAGTTTGATCACCTGGGCGCTCGCCGCGTTGCCAATCGCCGCCGCTGCCTGTTGTGCGAGTGCCTGATTGAGGCAGCGATCCTGGTCGTCGCAAACGTCGGACGGCGCACGCCACTGTGCAGTGAACGCGGTGCCATCGTGCAGCAGCTGCACGTCGATGGCCCAGTAAGCCACGGGGACGAAATCGGCGATGCTGCGGTCGCGGTCCACCACCAGACGCAGGGTCGGCGTTTGCACTCGACCGACCGGCAATACGCCCTGATAACCGGACTGGCGCCCCAGCAGCGTGAACAACCGGCTCATGTTCATGCCGATCAGCCAGTCGGCCCGTGAACGGCCCAATGCCGAATGATAAAGGCTGAAGGTCTCCGCCCCCGGCTTCAGCGCAGCCAATGCCTTGCGGATTGACGCATCGTCCAGCGCCGACAGCCACAACCGCTGGATCGGCCCGCGATAACGGCAATGCTCCACCAGTTCCCGGGCGATCATTTCGCCCTCACGGTCGGCGTCGGTGGCGATCACCAATTCATCGGCCTCGCCGAGCAAGCGTTTGACGGCCTTGTACTGACTGGCGGTGCGCGGTTTGACGGTCATTTTCCATTTGTCCGGAATGATCGGCAGATCTGCCAGCACCCAGCGCTTGTAGCGTGCGTCGTAGGCATCCGGTGGCGCGGTTTCCAGCAGATGGCCGATGCACCAGGTCACCGTGACGTCCGTTCCCAACCAGCAGCCGTCGCCGCGACGCCGGGCGCCGAGCACGGCCGCAATGTCTTTGGCCTGGGAAGGTTTTTCACAGAGGTACAACCGCATAACCACCATCGTTCATCAATTGCCGGGAGGTGCACAGAATGGCGGCTGATGAGCGATGGAGCAATCTTTATCTGTATGGATGTACAGCTCGTGCGTTTCGACTCATTGCAACGAACGGCATCTCGCTTCTACATTTGACGTTATCCGCCTCTGCGCTTGTGCCGGTCCTGCGACGGATAGCTTCAGCGCCCCGTTCGGCTGTGAAGCCGTCGCGCTGATGAAATCTGGGTTATACCTGACAAAGCTGTGTTCTCAAGTTTTGGGGCACTGTGCGACCCATTGCGGGCAAGTCGGATTGCCGCATCGCACGCTCCCACAGGTTTTTCACCGTCCCGAGGAACGCATTTCATGAAAAGCTCCGGTCCTAGCCCTGTCATTACCATCGCCGAGCAGCCCGGCTGTCTGTTGGTGAAGTTTCACGGCATTCAGGTGGCTGCGTCGGCGCGCGCGCTGGTGCTGCTGGAGGCCAATTACCCTCCGGTGTACTACGTGCCCCGGGAGGATATCGACGAGAAGTATTTTGCCCGCACCGACCACACGAGTTACTGCCCCTACAAGGGTGATGCGAGCTATTTCAGCCTGCAGGTCCCGGGGCATGAGGGCGCGAATGCGGCGTGGAGCTATGAAGATCCCAAAGTGTCGGTAGAACAGATTCGGGGCTACATTGCGTTCTATCCCGATCAGGTGAAGTTCGAGATTCTCAAAGACGTCGAGTGATTGAAAACGCCCTGCATCGACAGGGCGTTTTTACGATCAAGCGTTCAGTTCACGAACCGCCTGCACCAGCGTCGACTCATCGATCTGAGCAATCGAGGTCACTCCGGTCAACGTCATGGCCACGCGCATCTCTTTGGCGAAAATATCCAGCATGTTTTCCACGCCGCGTTGACCATCGGCGGCCAGCGCATAGGCCATGGATCGCCCCAGCAATACACCTTTCGCGCCCAGGGCCAGCATCCGCACGACATCGAGCCCCGAGCGGATCCCCGAGTCGACCAGCACCGTCAGATCATTCCCCACCGCTTGTACGATGGGCGGCAATGCCTTGGCGGTGGAAAGCACGCCGTCCAGCTGCCGTCCGCCGTGGTTCGACACCACAATGCCGTCCGCGCCAAAGCTGACGGCGTCTCGCGCGTCCTGAGGATCGAGAATGCCCTTGATGATCATCGGGCCTTTCCAGAAGTCACGAATCCACTCCAGATCGCTCCAGCTGATCGACGGGTCGAAGTTGTTCGCCAGCCAGCCCATGTAGTCTTCGAGCGTGACGGCTTTGCCAAGGTACTTCGAGATATTGCCCAGATCGTGCGGGCGTCCCATGACGCCGACGTTGAAGGCCCAGTCGGGTCGGGTTATGGCCTGAAGTATTCGCCGCGATGACGCAAACGGCCCGGACATGCCCGAGTGCGCATCCCTATATCGGGCGCCGGGCGTGGGCATGTCGACGGTAAACACCAGGTTCTTCACCCCGGCAGCCTTGGCCCGTTCCAGGGCGTTTTTCATGAAGCCCCGGTCTTTCAGCACGTACAGCTGGAACCAGATGGATTGTTGGCTTTGCGCCACGACTTCCTCGATCGAACACACCGAGACCGTCGACAGGCACAGGG
Organism: Pseudomonas sp. BF-RE-21; assembly: GCF_019947305.1. Classification (NCBI taxonomy): domain Bacteria; kingdom Pseudomonadati; phylum Pseudomonadota; class Gammaproteobacteria; order Pseudomonadales; family Pseudomonadaceae; genus Pseudomonas; species Pseudomonas sp. BF-RE-21. Next base: position 91,827 of record NZ_JAGYGF010000021.1, read on the forward strand.
GAATGCCTTTGTTTTGCGCCGCTTTCACGGCTTGTACTTCGCCTCGACGGGCGAACATGCCTGTCAGGCCTACGGGCGCCAGGATGATCGGCATTGCGAGGGGCTGGTCGAAGAGGGTGGTTTGCAGGCTCAGGGTTTCGACGTTTTTCAGAATGCGCTGACGCAGGCTGATGCCTGTCAGGTCGGCGCTGTTGGCCCTCAGTGTGTGCTCCGCATAAGCGCCTCCATCGATGTAATCGAACAAGAACCGGGGGAGTTTGCGGCGGGCTGCCTCGCGATAGTCGGATGCGGATGAAATGATCATGGTGCCTCGGTCGGGTGAGTGGCGGGGCGATGGGTGCTTGGAGCCAGAGTAGCGAAAACGGCTCGTGTTTGCGGTAATTCTGTTTTTCGCGGTGTTGGGTGTTTGGGTTTTTTGGGGGGGACATATCCGTTATTGGGGTAACGGCGGCTATTGGTTTCGCCCTTACGGCGAGTCACTTTCGAAAAGCGCGAAAGTAACCAAAGCGCTTTTGCCCCTTTCGTTCGGCCCTTCGCTAAGGCTCAGGGTCCCCTCGCTCCGGTCCTGCTCCGTGGGCCCGCCGCCATCGGCCATCCATGGCCGGGGGCGGCTAACCCGGCATCCATGCCGGGTTGCCCACTACGCAGAACCTGCGCTCGGCCTCTCGAGGGGGCGACTACCGCCACAGCCGCCGAGGCGGCCTGAAAGCCGACCTGGCTCTTTGGGGGGACGCGTTGTCCTTCTCTGCTGCGCTCACCCATTCCGGACA